>JBAUJD010000934.1:0-6901 GCA_049683515.1 Thermosynechococcaceae cyanobacterium
AGACAAAATGGTTCAGTCGAACCTTCGACTGGTGGTTTCAATTGCGAAGAAGTATATGAATCGAGGGCTATCGTTTCAAGACCTGATTCAAGAGGGTAGCCTTGGTCTGATCCGCGCAGCAGAAAAATTTGATCACGAGAAGGGCTATAAGTTCTCTACCTACGCGACTTGGTGGATTCGTCAGGCGATTACCCGTGCAATAGCAGATCAGTCCCGTACTATCCGCCTTCCGGTTCACCTTTACGAAACCATCTCTCGCATCAAAAAGACCACGAAGCTGCTCTCTCAGGAGATGGGTCGCAAGCCCACCGAAGAAGAAATTGCCACTCGCATGGAAATGACCATTGAGAAGCTTCGCTTTATTGCGAAGTCGGCACAGCTCCCCATATCGCTAGAGACCCCCATCGGTAAAGAAGAAGATTCTCGATTGGGGGATTTTATTGAGTCTGATGGTGAGACCCCTGAAGATCAGGTCTCTAAGAACTTGCTCCGTGAAGACCTCGAAACGGTTCTAGACACCCTCAGCCCTCGTGAGCGCGACGTGCTCAAGCTACGCTACGGCTTAGACGATGGTCGCATGAAGACCCTCGAAGAAATCGGTCAGATTTTCAACGTGACCCGTGAGCGAATCCGGCAAATTGAGGCCAAGGCTCTACGGAAGCTACGTCACCCCAACCGTAATAGCGTCTTGAAAGAATATATTCGCTAGGTCCAATATATTTCCTATTCTATGAGAGTCAGGTTTCTAGGTATCTAGGAACCTGGCTTTTTTATGCGTTCACTATGATCGATGTCAGGCTAGAATAACCACAGCACCTGCAACCACCATGCAACGCGAAAGTATTACGATTCGTTTTCCCCCTGGATTATTGACTCAAGCTAAGGCTTTAAAGGTCGATAATGAGTCCTTCAATGAGTTGGTTGTAGAAGCCCTAGAGCATGAAGTTCGTCGCCGTCAGGCGGTCTCAGCCCACAAGCGCATTCAATCAAGACGACAATCTATTCTTCAGCGGACCGGGGTTCAGCCAGGTTCTTCCGAGTTAATCCGTGAACTCCACTCTGGCGAAAGTCTTCATTTTTTTGGACTGCCGACCTAATGCTGATCAAGAGTTTGTCGCCTTGTCCTGACTATGTCCACTCGTTGTCTAATTAACCGAGTGCGGCTCTGGGATCTTTC
Organism: Thermosynechococcaceae cyanobacterium; assembly: GCA_049683515.1. Taxonomy (GTDB): domain Bacteria; phylum Cyanobacteriota; class Cyanobacteriia; order Thermosynechococcales; family Thermosynechococcaceae; genus RCC1774. The sequence continues at coordinate 1,178 of JBAUJD010000934.1, forward strand.
AGCACCAATAAATTAGGCCACTAGATGTTTTTGAGTAAAAATGCTTGGAGCTGCTCTGTTGATAGGCGAGGGGAGGGTCGAGGGAGCATTGTCTCGGCTGCCTCCGAGACCGAAAATAAAACCGGAACTTCATACTGATAGGCTTGAAACCAATCTGGGTTCGTGGTGATATCCCGAACCTCTATGCGAAGCGGCGGATCTTGAATTTGTTCTAGTTTCTCTTGCAGCCCTTCGCACAGATGGCACTCTGGTTTGCTGTAGAGCACCAAGGTAATCATGTTAGATCCTCTGACAGATGCTGAATGAGCTTCATTACTTTTTGATATCGTTCGATTTGCTGTTGTTCTAGAAACAGCGGAAGCGCTTTCGTCAGCGCCTGCAGCGCCTCAACCCTATCGCCTGCCTTGGTCAGTTTGATGCCCCGACTTAATAAAACCTCAGCGTCTGAAGATTGGACGATGGGTGGGCGCTGAACCTCTTTCTTTGGTGTTGATGGCTTGAGACGTTCGCCACAGTGAATGCAGAACTGATTTTCAGGTAAATTCCCGGCATGACCACAGCGATGGACGGCCTGTCTGATCGGTTGCCACTTTTTCTCTTGAGACGGAGATCGCGTGGGCGTTTTAGCTAAGGACTTTTGTCGAATCGCATGATTCAGGTCGTCTGTGGCCCCTTGACTATCGCCCAGCAGGGCACGACTCCGCCCTCGCTTGTAATAGGCATCGCTGCAGGTTGGGTTGAGACGAATAGTTTCGGTATAATCTGCGATCGCACCTTCAATATCTCCCAGCAGGGCACGACTCTGGCCCCGTTCAAAATAGGCTTGGGCATCATTCGGATTTTGTCGGATCGTTTGAGAGTAACCTTCAATCGCCGCTTCAATGGGCGGCAAAGGTGCTGGCGAGGTTGACGACCTCGACGGCAGACCGCTTTTTAGCGTTGCAATGGTATCGGCTAGTTCACCACTAAAATCCTTGAGTGCCCCTAGAGATCGCTGTCTTGTCCAACGAATCGCTCGATCTAGCTCTGCGATCGCCGCCTCAGTTTCTTCAGATGTGCTGCGTTTTTTGCTGTCCTGATAGGAGTCTTTCGTTTGGCTAACATCTTGTTGAGCGATAATTTCGGTATAGTCTGCGATCGCACCGTCTAGATCCCCGGTCTCCGCTCGATTCTGAGCGCGTTCAAGGTGTTGTTCTACTGAGTCAGGGACGGGCGACGTGGCTGGCGACAGCGGCACCAGTTGGGGCTGAGTCGTTTCCGACCATGATACGTCAAGGCTGTCGGCCATCGGGGCGGCCTGACCTATTAATGGCGACGGCTCGACCGGTGGTGTTCCCGCTAGAGCTTTAGGGATGACCCTATTGGCTTCAACCTCGGCCATCTGTGCTGATGGAATGACTTCGGGACTGGGGTCTACGGAGTCTTCTTTGAGAATGCCAAGGGCATAGGCACGATTATACTTAGCCGCCTTATGGTTGGGGTCATGAAGCAGCGCCTGACTAAAGTCTTGGGTCGCTTTGCTCTCTTGGCCCAGTTGGGCATAGCAATAGCCCCGATTAAAATAAGCATCTGCTAGCTTTGGATTGTGCTCAATCGCCTTGGTGAAATCTTCAATGGCCGTGGGCTGCTCCCCCAGATTGGAGAGGAAAAGCCCGCGCCGGTAGTAGGCATTGGCGTCTTTTGGCACATTGGCAATGGCTTGAGAATAGTCTGCCAAAGCCCCTTGGTGATCGCCTAACTCAGCAAGAACCTCAGCTCGCTGATAATAAGCCTTAATACAAAAGGGGTTTAGACGTAACGTCTGGCTCAAGTCATCTGCTGCACCCTGCAGATCTTCAAGCTGAGCTCTGCCAATGGCTCGCTGAAAGTAGGCTTCATCGTAATTGGGTAAAAGCTGAATCGCTTCACTAAAGTCTAGAATGGCCTGCTCAAACCGTCCCACCGTATTGTTGAGAAACCCACGATTAAAATAAGCGGTTGCCTTGGCTGGATTAAGCTGAATCGCTTCGTTAAAGTCTTCAATGGCACCGTCTACATCCCCACTGACGGCTCGCTTATTGGCTCGATTGATCAAAGCTTCAGGGCTATCAAGGTTGCCGCCATAAACCTTGACGAGAGAACCTGTTTGAGGGTCTGGAGTCGTCTGCTTTTTCCCTAGCCGATTACGAATGTTTCCTAGGAAAGAACTCAAAATTGATGCTCGATAGTAGGGGCGCTCAACAATGCTTAATCGGAGTCAAGACAAAGATATATCAACACCCTGACACTTCTCATAATTTAGCTGATGTTAGACTGCTCTGCCTAGACTGTCTACCCCTAGAGTGTTAATGAATCGTGAATAGTGGATACCGTTAAGGTTACCAGCCTCTGTTCTACGGAGTTCAACGCCCTGACGGGGGTGCTAAAACTAAGGATGCTCAAGACACTGCCCTGCTTTGTCGCCGGGGAACGTTCTTCCCGTTTGTATCAGCATGTCAGCTTTACTGTCGAGATTAAGCGCTAATGCCCTTTCCCCTACTCAACCGCTTCAAAAAATCTAGCTCTGCCCCGCCCCCAATCGCTGAAGCCCCCCAGGGGTTAGGAACCTTTGCTGGAGTCTATACGCCCTCAGTTTTAACGATCCTGGGCGTGATCATGTACCTGCGTTTCGGCTGGGTGTTGGGTAATGTGGGGTTGTTCAATACGCTGCTGATCGTGACGCTCTCCACGGCAATCACGTTCTTGACGTCACTCTCTATTTCTGCGATCGCAACCGATCAAACGGTCCGCGTCGGCGGTGCTTACTACATGATCAGCCGATCCCTGGGGATTGAGACCGGCGGCGCGGTGGGCATCCCGCTTTTTTTTGCCCAAGCGTTTTCAGTGGCACTCTATACCCTGGGCTTTGCCGAAAGTTTAACCCAAGCTTTCCCTAGCCTTAATCAAACCGTAGTGGCCTTGGTGACAACCACCATCATTGGTCTCTTGGCACTGCGGTCTTTAGATATCGCCATGAAGGCTCAATACGTGATTATGGCGGCGATCCTGCTATCCTTTGTCTCTCTGGCCTTTGGTAAACCGCTGGCGGGGGTTGAGATTAATCCCCTCGGCCCTCCCCTTGAAAATGCGGCTGATTTCTGGACTGTGTTTGCCGTCTTCTTCCCGGCGGTTACCGGCATTATGGCGGGAGTCAACTTATCCGGCGACCTCAAAGATCCTAAAAAATCGATCCCCACAGGTACCCTGGCAGCGGTGGGGACGGGGTATGTCGTCTACATGGTCCTCCCCGTTCTGTTGGCCTTTCGGTGTGACTTTGTGAGCTTGACCCAAGATCCCTTGGTGATGCGCCGAATCTCGGTGTGGGGGGATGCAATCTTTCTAGGGGTTTGGGGGGCAACGCTCTCCAGCGCTATTGGCAGCATCTTGGGTGCCCCCCGTGTGCTGCAAGCGCTCGCTAGAGACGGTGTATTGCCTCGCTCACTGCGCTGGTTAGGCCAGGGGAGCGGCGAGAATGATATTCCTAAATGGGGCACGTTGTTTACCCTGGGCCTGGCGCTGACGCTGGTGCTGTTGGGCGACATCAATTTGATTGCGCCGATCTTGAGCATGTTCTTTTTAACTACCTATATGGTGCTGAACATGGCTGCGGCTATTGAGGGCTTTGTGCGAAGTCCGTCGTTCCGGCCCACGTTTAAAGTGTCTTGGGTATTTTCGTTGGCAGGGGCTATCGGCTGCATCGGCGTCATGTTTTTAATCAACGGGTTTGCTACCCTCGTGGCGGCAGTGGTCTCTCTGCTCATTTACCTATGGCTAGAGCGCCGTGAGATCGAGAGCGCTTGGGGCGATGTTCGTCAGGGTATCTGGATGACGCTGGTACGTATTGGTCTTTTCAACCTAGACCGAGTACCCGATGTCAAAAACTGGAGACCCCATTTACTTGTGTTATCGGGGGTGCCGTCACGCCGCTGGCATCTAGTAGAATTTGCCTCGGCCCTCTCTCACAATCGCGGCTTGGTGACCATTGCCAGTGTGCTGCCCACGGGGGCTCGGGATAGCAATCAGCAGGTGACGATGGAGGCGACGTTCCATGACTACCTGCAGCGACGGGGCACTCGTGCGTTGGTGCGCCTCGTCCAGGGGCGAGACTTTTTTGAAGGGGCTGAACGGCTGGTGGAGGCCTATGGCCTCGGAACGTTGGTGCCTAATACGATTTTGCTCGGGAGTACGGGTGAACTGGATAAGCGAGATCGCTATTGCCAAATGATCGCGAACTTCCATCAGCTTCAGCGCAATGTGGTGGTTCTGCGCTACCAAACACCCCAGCCTCGCAGTTTGCGGCTGAGATCGCGCATTGATGTCTGGTGGGGGGGGCGCAAAAACAACGGGGGCTTGATGCTCATTGTTGCCGATCTGCTGCGAACGGGACAGGAATGGCGCAACGCAGAGGTGTGGCTGAAGTTGGTCGCTCCCAATCAGACCGCCGCCGAAGCCACCCGCACCAATATGGTGGAGGTTTTGAAGCGTCTGCGCATTGATGCCGTGGTGGAGGTACTGGTCTCCGAGGGACAACCGTTTAATAAAATCTTGAAATCATCGTCTAAAACGGCAGATTTGGTGATTTTAGGGATGGCGACCCCGGACGAGAATTTTAGTCAATATTATGTAGAACAACAGGAGAGCACGGCTGGCTTGCCCACTACCTTATTCGTCCTAGCCTCTGAAGATTTGGCCTTTATTGAGGTATTAGACAAAGACTAAGGCTCAAGTAGAGCTACAAAGCTAGGATGTTGTCAGCGTCCAACAGATTCAGCACAGACGGATATGACTGGGGTCATGGTCATTAAACTGCGGGGACAAATGCCAACTTTGCTAATAGGCCCATGAGTGCCAAGACAATACCAATCGTGAGTGACCAGAACCGATTATCTTGAGTCTTGAGCCGGTCTTCTAAATTACCAACCCGCTGATCGAGTCCCTTCAAGCGTTCATTTGTTGTCGCTTGAGAAATCTTGATTTCAACGACATCAACCGAGATTGCCTCTAACCTCTGATCAATGCTAATCATCATATTCCTGATGTCGGTATCTGCAGCCTGAGTCATGTCAAGCCCTCACGCTCTGCAGCTTCACGAATCACTCGCCTCAGCCAAGCTGTTCTATTAGGCAGTTGCCTGACCGCCGCATCCAACCCTTCAGATAACAAAACAGACACAGGCTTTTTAGCCAACTTGTCAGTCGTATCATCAGCGCGTTCTGGCACTCTCAGAGTTTGGGAATATCCCGCAGGGTTCGGCACGATATATATCTCGATTCAGCACCAGAATCCTAGCATAAATAAAACGTTGATCCACTCCCGCGACGGTTGCAGGTGAGAGTGAACCCAACCGCGACTAAAATGCGGGAGGAATTGTGCCGATGGTGCAATGGCCCTCTCTCAAACGCTGGATACGCCCCGGCCTATTTGTTCTGAAATATGAAGAAATGACCAGCGTTTTAACACCTTCTTAAACAGGATGCACTGCGCAGCTTCGCATCCTGTTTAAGGTTTGTTGCAGAGTTGCGATCGCATCCCATCGACATGAGATTGTTTAAGGACGATAAACACTCATCAATAAACGTTAAGCAATCTATTGAGATGGAACAGCAGCAACGGCCCACAGTCATCATCACAGGCGCTTCTTCTGGTGTCGGCCTCTACGCAGCCAAAGCATTAGCGCTATCCGGCAAGTGGCACGTCATTATGGCC
>JBAUJD010000935.1:0-2601 GCA_049683515.1 Thermosynechococcaceae cyanobacterium
CTCAAGTACGCTGCAGCCTGAAAGTCTTCTTCTTGGGCCTGCCGCAGATCGTGGGTGTCTGAGCGAATCCCGTGCATGAGGGCCGTGGCGCATTTGACGTGATCTCCCACGCTGCTGTCGAGGGCCAACAAACCAGCCTGCAGATACTGGGTCAAAATAGTGGCGGTGGCCCTAGTATTGGGTCGTACATCAATCACCTCAGCTTCTAAGTCATCTTGGGGGCTATGGTGATCAATGATTAGAGCGATGGGGATGCCTGCCTCCTGCACAGGAGACATCAGTTGACTGGTTCCTCCCTGATTATCAATGAGCACACAGCCTTGATAAACAGATAGATCTCGTGCCTTCGCCTTTGAAGATTGGCAAGCCCATCGCTGAACAGGAATTCCCGTCAGCTTCACAAGGGCGATATTCTCTTGATGGCTAAGGGTACCCGCGTAGACAAGGTCACATTGAATGTCATGCTGTGCAGCAATGAGCTTATAGGCCCAGGCTGAAGAGAGCGCGTCAGGATCAGGAAAGTCTTGGAGCACCACAAGCTGGCGATCGCCTCGGTGGCTCTCTAGCATTTCTTCTACTGCCGCCGTTCGCGATCGCGCCATCGCTCCAGAAACAGAACTCAAAGAGCCTGTCACTTTGACATCAGAGCGCTGTCCCTCCTCTTGTAAGGTAGGACGGTCACCCAACGGTGAGTTGTGAACGGTTAGAGAACTGGAAGCCATAAGCCCTAGCGATTCCTTCGTGTCATTCTGATACTGGGATGGAGCCGCGCAACCTCTCCCTTTAACTTGATCATAAACGGGACTGAGGTAATTTTCCTCTATGCACCGGTATAAACCAATCTACTCTCTGGCCCCAATTATCCAGACTAGGTCTTAGAGCCGATGACTTGCTTGGCAATCAAGCTATCGACTGAGAACAGCCCGCCACCATTAACCGCGCAGAATAAATACATGCCGCCATACAACGCTGCAGTCTCGAAGGAAGCGATCACAAACCCATCTTCACAAATATGGAAATAAACTGCCATCAGCATTGTAAACAAAAGGGAGATCGCCGCAGGTCGAGTCAACAAACCCACAATCAACAGGGCTGAGGCAATGATTTCGGTATAGGCCGCACAGTAGGTCAAAAAGGTCGGGAAGGGCAGTCCCATCGTTTGAGACACTACATAGGACGCAAACCCCTCTACATCGGAGAGCTTGCCGACGCCATTGTGAATCATCATGGCCCCTGCGATGGCACGCAGAATGGTCCACCCGATTTGAAACACAATAGTTGACTCTTGAGTGGAGCTAAACAGGATCGACAGCAAGCTAGGGGCCGCTTCAGGAGCTGTCATCGGAGCAGTTTTTGCCATGGGTTCAAATCCGTTATTGATAGTGACGATTTAACTTTGGTTCATGATTCTCTGGACAATCTCCATGCCGGTGACTGCCTCCCAGGCAAACAGACCCAGAATGACCGCGCTGACCGCAATATGAACATTACGCGCCATCTGACTCCCCCGCTGCATAAACGGAGAAAGGCTAGCTGCAATCGCAACTAACCCCGTCATACTTAGCCCTGCGATTAGGTGAGGGCCGACAAAGAGCTTGCCATTATTAACGTAGGTCACCCCAATGCCGCCGAGGGAACCCAACACCATCATCGAGAGCAAAATGGCCCCAACTTGATGGTGCCTGAGATTAAAACGTCCCTTAACAAGCTGCTTGCGTACATCGCCTTGAGCCAATCGGGTCTTGCGAACCTGCAGGCCCAGATATAGGGCATATAGGCACATGGCAAACAAAACCCACATCAGCACGGGATGAAAGTACGTGAAGATGGCTTTGAGAACAGCAGAGAAACTCATGGAGACGGGTAAGACCCAGTGTTACTTAACGTATCTTTATAAAAGCTAGCATATCCTTAACAAAGACTTCCGCAATGAGCCAGAGTACCACCATGCAACATCCTGCTGATTCTGCCGCACCCTCGAAGATGATGCCTCGCGACATAGAAGCTCTTATCTTCGATATGGATGGGGTGCTCTGTGACACAATGCCGTTTCATTTAGAGGCATGGCTACAGTACAGTGCCAGCGTTCCTGGGTTGGCGGTTGTGAGTCGCGATCGCCTAGAGCAGATGGGGGGCAAACGTAATGAAGAGTTATTGCCAGAGTTATTAGGGTATCCGGTCTCTGAAAGTGATATTCAACGTTGGGGAGCTGAGAAAGAGGCGGTTTATCGAGACTTGATCCGAGGTCACATCCAGTTTCTCCCGGGTCTGGTTGAGTTTTTGACCCAGGCTCAGACGCAAGGGTTTAATCTGGGTCTGGGAACCTCTGCCTGTCGAGAGAATGTCGAACTGTTGCTCGCTCACAAGAACTTGGGCGATTTCTTTGAGGCGCGGGTCATTGACGCAGATGTAGCGCGAGGCAAACCCGATCCGCAATGCTATTTAATGGTGGCTGAGCGATTAGGCATTAGGCCAGAGCGATGTTTGGTGTTTGAAGATGCCGTTGCTGGTGTAGAAGCAGCGCGCAATGCAGGGATGACCTGTTGGGGGGTATTGACGACCTATTCTGAAGCTGATTTACGTCAGGCAGGGGCTGAGCAT
>JBAUJD010000936.1:0-3421 GCA_049683515.1 Thermosynechococcaceae cyanobacterium
GATCTTGGTAGGGCAGGGCCATATTGATGATGAGATGAGGCTGAACGTCTTCAATCAGCGCAATGGTGTCAGCCACACAATCGGCATCAAGCTGGGAGACGGTGATCGGCGAGACGCAATTTTGCTGAATTTGGATGCATTTTGAAAGGGTACGACTGGCAAGGTGAATGCGGCCAAACACCCCTAGATTCATGGCGCACTTTTTCGCGACAACGCTACCGGCCCCGCCAGCACCAATAATAAGAACGTCCAATTCCTGTTCCTCTTCCAGACGCGATTAATAAAGATGGCAGGACTGGGTACCTAGCCGGTTTGGTTTACACCCTTGCTGATGTTGTAATTATTCCCGTGGTTGAATCCTTTAAAGTACGCTAAAGTACGCTGTGGCTTGGCACACGAAAATTCCCATGAGTTTTCCATCTTACTCCCTTTTGATGCGAATTTGTATAAAATTTTCCTGAATTAAGACCTAAATGTTTCAACCTGATATTCTTCTGCCCCCCCAGGGTTTTCTGGGTTTAACTCAAAAGGACTCTGTCTCTTTTGACGATGCCCGTGCGGTGATTATTCCCTTTGGCCTAGAAGCGTCTGTGAGCTACGGTAGCGGCACTGCTGCTGGCCCCCAGGCCATTATTGAGGCTAGTCCGCAGTTAGAGTTTTTTGATGAAAGTTTGTGGTGCGAACCGTTTCGATACATCGGTCTTTCGACGTTAAAAGAGCCTGTGATTGACGCCAATATTGTCTCTGCATTGGCGCAGCTCGAAATGCTGGTGACAGGGGTTTTAGACCTGGGCAAGTTTCCGTTGGTGTTGGGGGGCGAGCACAGTATTACGGCGGGGGCGATTCGACCCTTTGCAAAGGCGTTCCCTGATCTAATGATTTTGCACTTTGATGCCCATGCTGATTTGCGCGATGGCTATGGTGGTGAACCCTTTAGTCATGCGGCGGCGCTGCGAAGGACACTCGATGTCTCAGAACATCTACAGCTGATCTCTTGTGGCATTCGCAATATTTCAGCGGAGGAGATTCCCTATCTAGAGGCGAATCAACACCGGATCACAATTCATTGGGCCAAGGATAAAAAGCGGTGGAACATAGATGAGATTGTGGCTCCGTTGCAGGGGAAGCCGGTGTATCTGACCTTTGATGTCGATGGCTTTGATGCCAGCTTGATGCCGGCCACGGGCACCCCAGAGCCGGGGGGACTGTTTTGGGATGATGCGATCGCAATTATTGAGGCTGCCGCTCGAATTGCTGATATTGTCGGTGCTGACGTCAATGAGCTAGCGCCGATGCCGGGGCTACATACCTGCGATTTTGTGGCGGCGAAGCTGGTGTATAAGATTTTGTCGCTGGCGTTTCTAGGGAAGGGCGATCGCACATCCTTTCAAGTTGGAATTGGTCCTGGTTCTGTGTTTTGATGCACTAGTGGCAACAACTCAAATCAGCCACGTTTGGAGTTTAGGCTCAGCCTCGCCTCCTTCCCTTATTCATAGGAGTGCCGAGCCTTGGGTATTGAATTACGCAGTTACGTTTACCTTGACAGCCTTCAATCCCAACATGCTGCCTACATGGGGACGGTTTCACTGGGATTTTTGCCCCTGCCGGGGGATACCTCTCTGTGGATTGAAATTTCACCCGGCGTAGAAATTAATCGGCTCATGGATGTTGCCCTCAAAGCAGCGGTGGTGCGACCGGGAATTCAGATGGTTGAGCGTCTGTATGGGTTGCTTGAAATCCATGCCAGTCAGCAAGCAGAGGTCAACGCTGCCGGTCGCGCAATGCTAGATATGCTGGGGGTGCGCCGCGAAGATCGGCTCCGCCCTGAGGTTGTCTCTAGTCAAATTATTCGCAATATTGACGCTCATCAATGTCAGCTTATTAATCGAACCCGTCGAGGTCAAATGATTATGGCGGGACAAACGCTCTATGTGATGGAGGTGCGGCCTGCAGCTTACGCGGCTTTAGCAGCAAATGAAGCTGAGAAATCGGCGCTGATCAACATTCTGCAGGTGAATGCAGTAGGCAGCTTTGGACGGCTCTATCTGGGCGGGGCTGAACGCGATATTAAGGCGGCGGCACAGGGGGTTCTCTCCGCACTGGAAAGCGTTACGGGTCGATCTCATCCCGGCAGTAACGAAGAATAGAGATCATGGCTAATCCTGAGCATATTGACACGCTGAAGCAGGGGACTGCGGTCTGGAACCGGTGGCGATCTCAACATTCTGGCGTCACGCCCGATCTGGCCTATGCCAATCTTCAGGGGATTCATTTAATCGGGGCAGATCTAAGCGGTGCCAATCTGAGTCAGGCGAATTTGACTGAGACCTATCTTCAGGGCGTTAATTTTAGCGCGGCGAACCTGCGGGGAGCTGAGTTGCTATCGGCAGACTTGATCGAGGCTCAGTTGGGCAATGCGGTCTTAATCGAAGCTCAGCTCCAGGATGCCAATTTTTACGGGGCTGATTTGACCGGGGCAGACCTGACAGATGCGATCGCAACGATTAGTATTTTTCGGCAAGCTGATCTCAGCGAAGCGAATCTGACTAGGGCACAGCTCCAAGAGGCTGATTTTCGGGATGCGCTGTTGTGTCGCGCTCAACTCCAACAAGCGGATCTGGAAGCGGCTATGCTGATCGAGGCGCAGTTAAATGGGGCATTGTGCGATCGCACTAATTTCAATCAAGCGATTCTCAATGGGGCCAATCTTGCAGGGGCCGATTTACAGCGAGCGACTTTAAAGGGAGCTAGACTCTGTCAAGCGAATCTGTTAGAAGCGAATCTTAGCGATGCAGATTGTACAGAGGCTGATTTCTCTTGGGCGATGTTGAGCAAGGCCGTTTTGCAAAATACAAAACTGGATCGGGCCTCGTTGCGGGGGGCGAATTGTTTACGATCGCATCTCTCCCAAGCCCATCTTAACGAGACAGAGTTGAGCCTAGCGCAGCTTAAGTACACCGAGTTAGCCGATGCCCCTGCCCTGTATAGCCTATACGACTGAACCGTGTTTGCTACCTACCGCAAAGGAAGGAATCTTACTTGTCCTTCCCATTCTCCCTTGAGGCTGCACTCAGCAATCAACATGATTTCTTCTATGGCTAGACCTACTGGGACGCGACGATTCACCTCAAACAATCCTGGCATCGCTAATCCTGCCTGGATGCGTTCGTATGCAAAAGTTGTCATCGTAGCAACATCATGAGTTAGCACAATTCTTCCTTCTTGAGCTGCCCACTCAAGCACGGATGGGTCATCTGCACCTGATAGGCCCACGTCTTGAACCCGCACAATGTCAATATCTGGGCTTTGACGAAGAATACCTCGAACAATTTGATTGTTGAAGTTTTCGTCGAGTTATAACAATTTCTGGTGTATGGCCTAGGAGATAAAAAAGGCGTATCCTTCTGGACAAGCAAACGTA
>JBAUJD010000937.1:0-1799 GCA_049683515.1 Thermosynechococcaceae cyanobacterium
GTCAAAAGCAGGCACCGCCCTCTGAACCCATTCCAGTGGAAGTGAAGGGCAAGCCCCCCCAAATTTTAGCGTTCACCATCAATGGTCAAAGGGCAGAGGCAAATCCTTCACTCTTTCTAAAACCAGGACAGGTGATGACTTTGAACTGGCAAGTAGAGGGAGATGATCTCAAGGTCAATCTCGAACCCTTGGGCGATGTCTCAACCAAGGGATCAAAAACGTTTAAGGCAACAACAGGTCTATCTCAAATTGTTCTCACGGCGGCCAACAAACAAGGCCAGTCCGTTAAGCGTGCATTTTTAATCCAGGTGGATTCACCTCAAAAGCAGATGGTTCCCCCTCAAAAGCAGGTTGATCCTCTTCAGAAGAGTTAACGAGATTCTGTGGTTTCATCCATCGCATTCTAGCCACAGCCCTGCTCTCCTTGAGCAAAGAATTGAAGAGAGAAGAAGGGAGCCATTGACGCAAATCTTTTAATGCAGTCCCCAAGACCGCCAGCGATGGTGGGTACCTGTATCAGCACCATTAGTGCAAGAGGCCAGTTGATTGAGATTTGCACCCTGAGACTGGGCACTTTCTAAGTCACAGTTTTCAAGACAGGCTCCTTTGAGATTAACGTTACACAGATTTGCGCCACTCAGTTCAACCGCGCTGAGATTCGCACCACTAAGATCAGCCCCTTCAAGATCAGCGCCGCGTAAATCAGCCTGAGTTAAGTCAGCCCCGACCAAGCTTGCCTTTCGCAAGTCTGTGCCGATCAAGTTGACGTGCCGAAGCACTGCGCCACTGAGATCTGCGCCTCGCAAGTCAGCATCAGTCAAATTAGCCCCTTCCAGGTTCGCTCGACTGAGGTCGATTTGATTCATGTTGGCACTGCTTAAGTCGGCTTCACTTAAATCAATACCGCTCAACCCGAGATTGTCTAGACTCATTCCATGAAATCGAATACCAGAGAAATCTCGATAACCCTGATTGTATTCGTGTAATAGCTCTTGAATACGACTCATGACTATTCTCCTGATTTATTCGCAATAAAGCATCTCAATACTGCTGAGCTGAAAAATATCAGGGAATCAAGCGTGAAGTCTCAAGGACCAAGTATTAAATTGACTTTCAATATTGTATCCCAGTCAAATTCAGCGCCAATCTGATTCAGGTAATAACTGCCCACTGCAGCACTTTTATATCATAGCCTGCCATTCAAAATTCCAGCGAGTTGGTTTATAGAACGAAAGATTGCACCACTGTTAAGCAGGAGCAAAGAGAATCGATAGCCTCTACTATGGGTGGGCTACCGTTGCAATACTTGCGAACGCCGTTTCAACGAACGCAGCGGCACCCCAATGGCAAGAGTGCGCACCGCCCCAGAGACAGCATCTGCAGCAGGCCCAAGCCGCGCAGCAGGCCCAAGCCGAAGATGACGAGGCAAACACCGCTAGAGACAAAGACGAGTTGATTGCCCACCGGATCAAGCTGCTGCTCCATTGGTGTGGGTGAGGCGAGAGTCGTCCCTACCAGCATTTGGATGCGCCCTAATTCAGTGGCGGCTCCGGATGAATATTCCCAGGCGAGATCTAGGCTGAGCCTCCGGCTGGCTGTTGGGACCGTACTGTTCTAGATGTTGCCGAGCCGTTGCGCTGGACAAGCCCTGGTTGAGTATGATAAAGCGCTGAGTCATCTGGTATCACAGCCTCAAACTGCCCTTTTTCAAAGAGCTTTGAAAGTATCGCTAGACGCTTTGCGCTAGCCCCCCCGGCCCCCCAATTCTGGGGGGAGAGTGATCAAAGATGTCATTGGGG
>JBAUJD010000938.1:0-2894 GCA_049683515.1 Thermosynechococcaceae cyanobacterium
GCTACAACCGAGAATTCTTTCTGCGTCGACAAATGTTGCGTTGCATTGGTATCTAGTGCCGATGTCATATCTGCTTGAAGAGCTTCAGAGATATCTTCATACTTTTGCTTGGCTTCAATGGCAGGGAGTGCTCCCCCCACGACATGTTCAGGGAGCTGATTCGTTCCTTCAATATGAATATTGATCTCAACATCGTCCTGGAGATAATTGGACCAGAGTTGACCCGCTACCTCGAACCCAATCATTTGATCTAAAGAGGTGCCAGGCTCATAACTGAAGTTAAACTCTGCCATTCTCGACTCCTTACAATTTGTCTGGTACCGATAACTTTTACTCCCCCCAAACCTTTTCTCCTCTAAGGACAAAGGTCCAGACCCTAGCCTGCACAGTGAAGGTTGTCAAACCTCCGTCTCCAGAAGCCTATGGACAAGCAGACCCCAGCAACAACTTAATTCAGCCGTCAAACACACTAGACGACCCACTGCAAAAGTGTATGCCGTATGGTACTAAATTTTTTTAATAAATCAAAATGGCTGGAGTTCCCATGAACCGCTACCCCGCGTCACGAATCCAAGCAAACTTTTGATTAAAAATGAGTTGCCGGTACAGAAGCCATATTATTCTAAAGAAGTAAAATAGGCAAAGCTTAGAGACTTAAAATTTGGACTGGGGAGCCTGCAGCATATAGGCTTGAACTCATTGTTGTCCATTTGCAGCGGTCAGTTCCGCACTGGCCGAGTGAAGGTTGTTGCTTGAGGTAAATTTTCTAAACCCACAGATTTCAATAGAGATAGCCAGCGATCGCGCACCTCGACATTCCCCGGTTCAGCCTGAAGCATTTGGGACAGATCGGCAAGCGTGTCATACCAAAACAGCGCATCGCTAGCAGCAACTCGCGTCACCCAACCATTGACGTTGAGACGCTCGGCGGCGCGGCCTGGCTGACAGTCAAGGTCAAAATGCCAGTGATAAGATTTATCTTGCTCTAGGGCCGTTTGGGGCGTCTGAGGGAGCTGGATTTTGACAATTCCTGGAGCGGTTAGCGGTACGGTGGTTTGGTAAAGGCGTTGTTTAGAGTCCGCCGACAGAATCGAAAATGTTGCGGTCTTAATATCTTGGGGCTGATCGGGAACGTAGACCAGAAACGTCGGATAGGGTGTGGCCGTCAGCACCGGATTTTGGGTGGGAATCAGCGCCGTCAGCGGGTACTGCGTTGCTCCACAGGATTGAGCGCTAGGGTCTAGCCCTCCGCCTGGCTTGGAATTGTTCGGTGGCAGACGGCGGGGAGGGGCTGGCCGCTTGGCGTTGAGGTTCGGATGAGACGTCTGAGCCTTGGCAGGTAATCCAGATAGTAGAGATAGACCAAAAACTAAACCGATTGTAAAGCGTTGCATAGGACAGACTGACTCAAGGGACAGAGACTGAGTAAAGGAGAGGAGGTCATTCATTCACGCTGGACGGCAATGGTGTTGTGGCGCTCTGATACTGGTATAACATTCGATAGCTAAACAGGACGGTTACGGCTCCGGCAGATGCCCATAACGCCAGCATGGCAGGGACCAGCGGCAACCACCCGCCTTGGGCGATGCTCATGAGGCAAAGGAGATAGAGGCTATAGGAGGCGAGTCCTAAGGATAGGCCAATCCAAAGAAAGGGACGATAGGAAAGCTGCGATGTGCGTGCCAGGGGCCATGGGATCAAACCACCCACACTAGACCACAGGCCGATCCAAAGCCAGTCTCCCCACTGCCAGCTTTTCCACTGGGGAAGGGTCCAAATTAAGGGGCGCTGATCTAACACGGCGCTGATCAGTTGGCTGGTCATGTGGGCATGAATCCAAACGCCCGCCATTGGGCCGTAGGGGGTTTCAAAGTAGTCACGGGCGATGGGGGCGCTGTAGCCAATCAAGATGATGCGATCGCGAATCAGTTTCGGATCAATTTGCCCATCTAGGATTTGCTGAAGCGATACTTTTTGTCCCGGCTGTTGCGATCGGTAATGAATCATCAGTTGACTGCTTTGACCGTCGAGATGCTGATACCCGCCAAACCTCGACGGTAGCTCAGATAGCTCCACTGCGCCGAATTGCCACTGCTGTTTTTCGGTGACGTCTAATGGCTTGATCTTTGCATGATCGAGGAATTGATAGGCGGTCTGAAAACTCAAGCTGTAGGGGGTCTGACAACTTGAGGGTGTCGAGGAAAGACTGGGTTCGTAGGAGAGTAGCTGGCGGCGGACCATCAATTGTGAGCCGACAGGAACGTTACTAGAGGCAAAATCACCCCGTAGGCTATTGGCTCGCTGAGAGCCGTCAACTAATAAATCACTAAACCCCATCTGGTTGACCTGCTTATCTCCAGGGATATTAGCGGGTTGAGCATGATGCTGATCGTCTGAATTGTAAGAACAGACAAGAAACAGGTTCTCTACCTGACTGAAGTGCTTCATCAGGCCGCTATCCGCAGCGCCCTTCGCACGATGGAGATCGAGTCCAATAGCGTTCGGTTTAAGGGGCAGCAGTTTGTCGAGTAAGTCCGTCAACACGCGATCAGGTAAGGGGTAACCATAGGTATTCGTTTCCTCTTGACCAATTTCTACGACCAGAATGCGGGCATCCGGTGGTTCTGCAGCCCGCTGACGCAGAACCTGATCGTAGGCGTTGAGTTCTAGGGATTCAAAGATTCCCTGCCCTCTGCCGACAATGATGCCAACGGTGATACAGAGACTGACGGTAAGGAGTCTCGACCAGGATCGTATCTGGGGCGATGGAGACTGCGCTTGACCCTGTAGATCTGACCAATAAAGGGGTTGCGCCGTTGGATTTTGCCAAATGATGGGCATCCAGCTCGCGCAGGGGAAATCGCCCTCTAGCCCTTCGAGCCGCTCCCGTGCCA
>JBAUJD010000939.1:0-8291 GCA_049683515.1 Thermosynechococcaceae cyanobacterium
GACTAACGCGCGTAGTCGTCTTCAAAACGCACAATATCATCTTCCCCTAAATACTCTCCGTTTTGCACTTCAATTAAAACGAGAGGCACCATCCCTGGATTTTCGAGGCGGTGGGAGGTAAATCTGGGCACGTAGGTAGACTCATTTGCACTGAGCATTAGCTCTTCTTCGCCCCGCTGCACCTTCGCAATCCCGGCAATCACAATCCAGTGTTCACTGCGATGGTGATGCATCTGTAAGCTAAGCCGATGATTGGGTTTTACCTCAATTCGCTTGATTTTGTAGCCTTTACCTTCTTCTAGAATAGTAAAAGATCCCCAAGGTCGCAGTTCAGTCGCAGCCAAGCTCTGAATGTTGCTCACAGGCAGAATTGCATTTTCAACTTGCATTGCGTCAATATCCTCTAACTAATACGTTCAATCAATAAATTTAATGTCATTACAGCGGCAATCTTTTCCCCACCGATTGCCCCATCTAGTATAGTCAGCCAATTTTATTTCATCCACTTTGACTCTATTCTTAATCGTCTTTAACGGGAGTGATCTAAGTTACGGTGCCGGAGCCAGCGAGATGCCGAGGGCATTCTGAACCCGTGCGGCAGTGCTGGGAGGGCGATCTAGAAGCTGACCACCCAGGTAAAGAGCGGTAGAGCTGCCGCCATCTAAATTGAGCGCCTGCACTGAGCCGAGCTGCCGCATAATTTCAGCCCACTCTTTAAGGGTTGGCCCTGGTCCATTAATGCGGTTGTGGGCTGCAGCCAATATAACGGTGCCATCGCTGCGCTGACCGATGCCGCTGCGGGGGGCCGCTTGGGTACCAAAGGCAGGGCTAAATTGTTCTGCATTAGAGTTGAGAACAATTTGGTTGTTATAAACCAGCAATGGCCCCGCGCCTAAAATATTGGGAAACTGATTGAACTGGTTAGGTAAAGCTGTCGTCTGCATCGTTAGCGAACTGCCAGGGGCTAATGCAGTACCGACATCAAAGGAACGCAACACTAATAGGTAACCATTCCTAGGAATCGGGAAAGAACCGGCGCTTTTACTGTCGCGCTGATCGACAACGCGATCGCCCACCACTGAAATAATTTTCTCGGTTTCTAGGATGGGGGTATAGCTCGGTCCCCAGCCGGGGGTATAGAGAGCAATCCCCCGCTGCGGGTAGCCACTATCGCGAGACACCACTGCCAAGGAGCCACTGGGGGTTGTGATACTTTCCTGGAGCGCTAAACGCCCCATTGCGAATTGGCCCTGATCGGTCCAGGCGACAGCCCCCCGACTCAAGACAGGGCTAGAGACCCACTGACCATCCCGTCGAATGGCCCCTAGGGTGGTTTTGTTCTTGCGATTAAAGTAGCCCCCGTTGATGGCGACTGCAACTTGCGATCGCTCCGCCATCGACAGCAGCGGGTCAATCCCCACCAGCGCATTGGGATTGCCCCAGATGGGCCGTAGCTTGAGTCCCGGCTGTTGTGGGTTGAGAGCCAGTAAGACCACCGGGAACTGCTTGCTCCCTAAGGTTACCGTTTGCTCTCGCCACTGAATACCCGGTGCCCACTGAATACTTCGAGGCTGCGGAGCGTTTGCCTGCACGTCAATGACCAGCCGATTGGGATTCGGAACCATCGAGACCTGAGGCCGCATATTGCCTGCGATTTCCCCTGAAAGGATGGTTTGCCCTCCCTGTGTGGTGACCTCTAGTTTTTTGAGGGCATCTTGGCCGCCGATAGCCCAACGCTGGGTCGCTGCAGGCAGAGCGCTGGCATCAAGGGCAATCTTGAAGCTCCGAGGCTTCACTGCATCTCGACTCTCTGTTAGCTGTGTGATCTGCCAGGATGCGGGGCGATCTAGATCGACAACAATGCGGTTGCCCCACGTCTGTCGACCCACCCGCACTGACTGAACCCGTGAGGCTGGAGAAGTAATCTGTAAGACATTTCCTTTGGGCTGCAGTCGCCACCCAAAGCTTTGGGCTAGGGTGGCAACATCTAAATACCGATAGGCTCCTGAAGGGGCAAGACGGGTATTGAGGACGGTGGGCTGACCCGTGAACCAGCTCACCGGCTGTTGCTGATAGTTAGTTGTGTTCAGGAGATCAACCCCTATCCGCTGTCGCAAGCCACTATCACTAATGCCAATAGTTTGCCCTGTCCCCACAGGCCAAGTCGCCCATGCGGCATTCAAGGTCCGTCCGTTTAGGTTAATCTGGCTACCCTGCTGGGTCACCGTTTGAGCTAGGGCCGGAGCGCTCACCACCAGAGAGAGGCTCACCATTAAGGGAAGAAAGGGACGGTTCATTAATTTCTATGGGGTTCCATCAACAACATTCATTTGATAAGGGCATGACTCTCGATGCCATAGCATCAGACCCAAGCGGGGAGGCACTGGAGGCAGCGACGCACAGTTTACGCTTACGGTTCCGTGCTAGCGTTCGCAACCGCTACAGTACCTTAACGGGACTCCACCTTCGGATCAAGACGATCCTGCAGTTCATCGCCTAGTAAATTGAAGGCCAGAACCATGAACATAATCATTAAGCCGGGACTCAAAATTGTCCAGGGGGACGAGAGCGCGTAGCCGTTTTTGAACGCATCGGCCACCATTGTTCCTAGTTCTGGTGTCGGAGGTTGGGCACTCAATCCTAAGAAACCCAAGCCTGCCGCCTCTAAGGTCGCGGTCCCAATCGCAAGGGTTGCCTGTACCAACAGCGGAGACAGGCTAGAGGGGAGCAGATGTTGCCACAAAATCCTCAAAGGGGTTGCCCCCAACGCCCGCACGGCATCAATAAACGGCTTTTCTCGAATGGAAAGCGCCAAGCTACGGCTAAGACGAGCAAAAATGGGCACTTGAACGGCAGCGACCGCAATGGCGGTACTGACGAGTCCCGGCCCCATGACGGTAGCAATGGCGATGGCAAGCAAGATGGACGGAAACGCGAGCAAAATATCCGTGATCCAGCCTACGAATAAATCAATTCCACCCCGCGCATAGCCAGCGGTCAGTCCAATGCTTGCCCCAATGCAAAGTCCTAGAGAGACTGCGGTTAAACTTAGGCCCAGAGAAATACGCAGTCCATAGAAGAGTAACGGTAAAATATCTCGTCCTAACCCATCTGTGCCCAAGACATGGGTTAGGCTCGGTGGCTGTAGCCGTGTTGTATAGTCTGATGCTGTAGAGAGTTCAATGGGCAAAAGCATTGGACCAAGGAGAGCGATCAGAACAATAAAGCCGACCAGTATCGTCCCTAAATAATTTGAATTCAGGTGATACAATCTCTGGAATGAATTTGAGGTCGAAAATAATGGAGTCACGGTTTGAAATTTAAAGGAATGAAGAGAACTAGAAAATAAACGACTCCCCCCTTACCAATCAATGAGATTGTATGCATAATAGATCAATAGACTCTGGGGGGTATTGTGAGGATGTTATTTTGAGGTGTTGCAAGGGAATCCCCATGAAAAAATTATTTACAAGCGCAGGGGTCGCGTTATTAATTGCAGGTGCAGGGGCTGTCTTGCCCAATGCTGCACAGGCGCAATCGATCACCCCCGACTCTGCTGCCCCGAAAGGGAACAACTACGGCCTCGTCCAGTCCATTGATAGTCAGGCGCTTCAGGTGCGTGGCGCTGACGGTACTACCCAGGTCTACCCCCTAGATGAAGGCGTCACGCCTCCTTCTAATCTTGGCCCAGGCGACTTAGTGGTTTTTGATACCAATAAACAAGGCGTTGTCAAGAACATTCAGCCTCCGGTTCAGTCCCGTGTGACGTCTGGCACCGTGGATCGAATTGAAGGTGATCAGGTCACCTATGTGCCTGATGGTGGTTCTGCTCCTGTGAGCACCACGGTTTCGCCCACAACAATTTCTCGCCTCGGCCTCACTGAAGGCCAGAGTATTCAGGTTACTGAGTATCAAGGCATTGGTACAACCAGAGTCTGTTCTGTACCGGTTGCTGTCGTGGAGCCGCCCCCACCAGAGGTTGCGCCACCGATTCCTTTTACCGGCGGTGCTGAGCCACCCCCACCAGAGCCTGTTCAAATTGCTCCTGGCCCCATTGACGCGCTTTGGTAGCGTTTATTTAACACGATCAGCTCTAATAGAAACAGGGAGTCGCGTCTATGCACTCCCTGTTTTTGTTTGAGGGACTGTAAGGCTAGGCTAGTGCTTTAAGGAAATTTGCAAAGCGGCTGGTCTACTGAGATCTCCAATTAAATTGAGTCCCTGAATGTTGGTACTCAGGTGGCGTACAATTTTGTAAATTGTCTCAATGCGATCGCACCCCCCAGCTTGCTCAGCGAGAGCCTGCAGTGAGATCGAGCCTTCGGTGCGCTGCAAAACCTGCATAATTTGCTTTTGCAGGTCTAGGTTTAGAGCCGCTGCTTTTTTCCCGGCCTCGACCCCCGGCTGATGGTAGGCATTTACATTAATTAACGAAGCATACAACGTCACAGTGCGCTCATAGAGGGCAATTAAGGCTCCAACTGTTTTAGCAGTGACTTGAGGAAGCGTGACGGTAATCGAGTCTCGCTGCTTCTCATATAAAGCCTGCCGTGTACCGAGCAAAAATCCGGTGAGGTAGTCGCCAGAGGTGACCCCTGGATCTAACTCCAGCGACGGTCCGTGCCGATCTTTGAGCACTTCAATAAAGGTCATGAAGAAATTCGGAATGCCCTCGCGCAACTGCTGCACATAGGCATGCTGATCAGTGGATCCCTTATTGCCATAGACGGCAATGCCCTGATAGACCACGTTGCCGTCTAAGTCTTTTTCTTTGCCTAGGGATTCCATGACAAGCTGCTGCAGATAGCGGCTAAACAGCATCAGGCTATCTTTATAGGGCAAGACCACCATGTCTTTTTTGCCCTGCCCGTCACCAGCAGCATACCAAGCTAACGCCAAGAGAGCGGCTGGATTGGTTTTAAGATCTGGAATTCGGGTGGCAGCATCCATTTCCTGTGCGCCCGCCAACATCTCTCGAATGTTAATGCCCTGCAGCGCAGCAGGGACTAACCCTACGGCAGACAGTTCTGAGGTGCGTCCACCTACCCAATCATGCATCGGGAAGGTGGTGATCCAGCCATCAGCATGGGCGATTTTATCGAGGGCGCTACCGTATCCGGTAATGGCAACAGCGTGCTTTGCAAAGGGTAGTCCTTTTTCTGTGAATCGCTGCTTGACCTCTAACATGCCGTTGCGGGCTTCTGGGGTGCCGCCTGACTTAGAGATGGTCAAAACGAGGGTGGTTGCCAGTCGATCTTGAAGCTGTTCAAGGGTGCGATCAATGCCTGCGGGATCGGCATTGTCGATAAAGTGGAGGCCCATCGCGTTCAGCGGTGCAAGGGCTTCAGAGACAAATTGGGGGCCAAGGGCCGATCCGCCAATGCCGATGGAAATGATATCGGTGAATTTAGCTGCGTTGGGGGGATGAATGGTGCCGGCGTGAATATCCGCGACAAAGGCTTCGATTTTGCTGAGGGTTTGAATAATTTCGTTCTTTAGCTCAGCGTTGGGGGCCAAGTCTGGGGCGCGGAGCCAGTAGTGACCGACCATGCGACCTTCATCTGGATTTGCTATGGCACCTCCCTCTAGTGCCTTAAGATCGGCAAATGCTTTTTGAAATTTGGGTTGTAGGGATGTTACCAGGGCATCATCAAAGCGGATGCGGCTAATATCAACATAAATTCCTAAACCATCGTGGTAGTAGAGCCAATCTTGATATCGTTGCCAGAGTTGCGCTGCATCCATGTGCTTATTAACCGTTGTTAACCGTATAGGGCGTGCATTCACTATGCTGAGCGTATCGCTCGGTTGTAATCTAACGCAAGACAGGGGCACAGGCGCATCTTTGTCCACCTTTCTTTGGGATTGGCTGTTGGGATTGAACTAGATGAATGATGAGACTTAAATAGGTATGCCCCTCACCCTAGTGATTAAAATTGGCACCTCTAGCCTGACACGCCCCGAAACAGGGCAGCTTGCCCTAGCGACGATTGCCGGTTTAGTGGAAGTGATCTGCCAGCTTCAGCAACAGGGGCACCGCGTCGTGTTGGTGTCTTCAGGCGCAGTGGGGGTCGGCTGCTCTCGATTGCGCTTAGAAGAGCGACCCCGTAAGGTCGCCCTCAAGCAGGCCATTGCGGCGGTGGGACAAGGGCGGTTAATGCGCATCTATGACGATTTTTTCTCTAGCCTGCAGCAGCCCATTGCTCAGGTGCTGCTGACGCGGGGAGATTTGTGCGATCGCAACCGCTATATCAACGCTTCCAACACCTTCAACGAGCTATTCAACTTGGGGGTCGTGCCCATCGTTAACGAGAATGACACCGTTGCGGTGGATGAACTTAAGTTTGGCGATAACGATACCTTATCGGCACTGGTCGCAGGTCTTGTAGAAGCGAACTGGCTTTTTCTGCTGACAGATGTCGATCAACTCTACTCCGCCGATCCCCGCACCGAGCCAGACGCGCAACCCATCACCCATGTTGAGACCATCGAGCAGCTTTCTGACGTACAAGTCGGAAGCCAAGGATCTCGTTGGGGGACCGGGGGTATGGCGACTAAAATCATAGCCGCTGAAATTGCTACAGGGGCAGGGGTTCGCACCGTGATTACCCAAGGGCAAACACCGGAAAATATTGCCAAAATTTTAGCGGGTGAAGCCATCGGCACCCAGTTTAGTCCCCATGAGCAGCCCATCAACGCCCGCAAACGTTGGATTGCCCACGCCTTGATCCCCTCGGGCAAGCTGCGACTTGATGCCGGGGCCACTGAGGCCATTGCTCAGTCCGGTAAGTCACTCCTCGCGGCGGGGATCATCGCTGTGGAAGGCTCGTTCAATAGCCAAGATGCCGTGGAGTTGTGTAATGCCCAGGGGGAAGCTATTGCGCGAGGCATTGTGAACTACAGCAGCTTTGAGCTAGAGCAGATCAAAGGCCAGCGCTCTGAAGAAATTCCTAATATTCTGGGCTATGCTGGTGCAGAGACGGTGATCCATCGGGACAATCTGGTTATGATTGTTTAATCAACTCAGGGGCCAAACCGTACTCTTACGGCTCGATCATTTGAGCGACAACAAGAGCTGGCTCAAAGACGGGCACAGAAGCTGTAGAAAAATCTTTCAGATCACGAGTAACAATCATATCCGCACAAACCGCATCGGCTGCGGCCTGCGTTACAGCATCTTCAAAATCTTTGCACGATGAGATTAAGGCGTTTTGGATCACGGCTTGGTCTATTGCTGCAATCTTTAGATACTTCAACAACGTCATCAGTGAAGCCCTACTGTAGGAAGGGCTTTTACGACCGATGTAGTCAATTGTGGTGACCGCATGAGCGGCAAGATAGCCCTCACACTCATCTTGCATTGCCCAGCTCAGGGCAAGACTAGAGTTTTTGAGAAATTCAGGTCGAGGCCAAAGAACATCAAGGATTACATTCGTGTCATACAAAACTCGCATTTAGTGATACTTCTCTTCAAGATAGCCTTTGTACTCTGCCTCTAGCAGTTCATTTGCTATGGGAGGGTTGGTACCATCAGGATTTAAAATACCAATGAGATGACAAAGCTGAGGGGATAGGTGTTGTTGCCAGTCTTCTTCTGACTTGGGTTCAGGTAAAGCTGAAAACCAACGAGAAACCATCTCGGAGACGCTAACCCCATGATGTTGGGCGGCTAGCTTCGCTTTCATAATTAACTGCTCATCAATTCGTAAGGTTAGTTTTGTTTTCATGGCAGACGTACTCCTATGGATTAATTATACGTCAGGCTGCAGGAATTGAAGTCATGGTTATTGCTCGCCATTATTTAACGGCGGTAGTTCTTCAACGGGCCGAATAATGGCCGTATTATCCTGTGAGGGCTTGAAAATACCGTCTAATGATTCTTCAAGGGTTTTCGCCATCACAATTTGATTTTCGTAGACGACGATCACCCTTGCCAAAATCGGGACGCTGGTTTCTTCTGCCTCTAGATAGAGCGGTTCTACGTACAGCAGCGAATTATCTATGGGGACAATCAGCAAATTCCCCTGAATCACCCGCGATCCCTGCGTATTCCACAGTGAAATCTGCTGCGAGATAATCGGGTCTTGGTTGATGAGGGCTTCGATCTGTTCAGGACCAAAGACCAACTCCCGCTTCGGGAACTGGTAAAGCAAGCGTTTGCCGTATTCAGTCCCGTCAGACCGGGCCGCCAGCCAAGCAATCAAGTTGTTGCGGCGCACTGGCGTAAAGGGCGAGAGCAGAATAAATTCTTCACTTTCAGCCCCAGGCAGTTTCATGATCAGGTAATAAGG
>JBAUJD010000940.1:0-4291 GCA_049683515.1 Thermosynechococcaceae cyanobacterium
TGACCTTTATTCATCCCTTTGATGATCCGGATGTGATCGCGGGCCAAGGCACCATTGGTATGGAGATTTTGCGACAGCATCAGAAACCCATTCACGCTGTTTTTGTTGCCATTGGTGGGGGGGGTCTAATTTCAGGCATTGCGGCCTACATCAAGCGACTTCGGCCTGAGATTCGTATCATTGGCGTTGAGCCGGTTGATGCCGATGCGATGCATCGATCGCTAGCGGCGGGGCAACGGATTGGACTGACGCAGGTGGGCTTGTTTGCCGACGGGGTTGCAGTGCGTGAGGTGGGCGAGGAAACCTTTCGGCTCTGTCAGCAGTATGTGGATGAAGTGTTGCTCGTCAGTACCGATGATATCTGCGCGGCCATTAAAGACGTCTTTGAAGACACCCGCTCTATTTTGGAACCGGCAGGGGCACTTGCAATCGCAGGTGCAAAAGCCTATGTCGAACGCGAACAGGTCATAGATCAAACCTTGGTTGCGATCGCCTGCGGAGCCAACATGAACTTTGACCGTCTTCGGTTTGTGGCCGAGCGAGCTGAACTGGGAGAGCGCCGCGAGGCTATACTGGCAGTCACAATTCCTGAAGAGCGGGGCAGCTTTTTGAAACTCTGCCGCAGCATGGGCAAACACGGCATCACAGAATTTAGTTACCGGATGACCGATTCCCATAAGGCCCATATTTTTATCGGTGTCAAAATTCAAAATCGAGCCGACGCCACAGTCATTATTGCCACCTTAGAAGCGCAAGACTTTAGCACCTTAGACCTCACCGACGATGAGTTAGCCAAACTCCATCTTCGCTATATGGTGGGGGGACGTTCTCCGGTTGCTGAGAACGAGCTGCTCTATCGCTTTGAGTTTCCTGAACGACCGGGAGCGCTCATGAAGTTTTTGAGCTGCATGAGTCCGAATTGGAATATTAGTCTTTTTCACTACCGCAATCACGGCGCAGACTATGGTCGCATTGCCGTGGGGATGCAGGTACCTCTTCATGAAATGCAGGATTTCCATGCCTTTTTAGAGACCCTGGGCTATCGATACTGGGATGAGAGCCAAAATCCCACTTATAAGCTGTTTCTGGGCTAACGCGATAGATCCGACCCAGCGTTCCAGATCGGCGCACCGCTCTCATAGGCTCCGATATCAGGGGTCTTGCCCACGACATCTTCAGTAATGCCAGGCAGCACCCTACCTTGATCGATCGCTGGAGAATCTAACCGTAATGTGAAGTCAGAAGTCGCAGGATTCGAGAATTTCGGATTGGTCTCCGAGAACAAGTTGTTAGATTGCTGTTCCGTATCCACCGTTGTTGATGCGGTAAAGATATTATTGCGAGCCTCAACAGAGCCATCAATGGATACAGGGCCAAGAACCGTATTATTAAAAACTCTGTTGTATCCTCTCTTGGAGCCGACCGTGAGATAAAAGCTGTCTTTGCCGCCGTTAATATTCCAGATAACGTTGTGATGAATGGTGCTGTTGTAAGTATCTAGATCTAGGTAGATACCACGGGTTCCCCAAAAAGGGCTAAAGGCATTGGCGTTATGAATTTGATTATGATGTATCGAACCACCCTCAAGGCTTACATCGCAGCAGATGTATATTGCACCGAGATCTGTGCTCAGCAAACCGAAGTCTGAGATATTGTTAAAGGCAATTTCGATGTTGGATGCATCATAACCAGCAGTATGCCAATCAATATTAATCCCATCGCGACCCGCCCCTTTAATCGTATTGCGAATCACTTGATGACCTGTCCCGTTGATCCGAACAGGAGCAGCATAGGAAGACATGTAATTACTGTTTTCAATGCTGCTATTCTCAACGCGATGCTGACGACCCTTCAGGAGAATACCGTTCCCTGAACTCCACCTAATCGTTGAGTTTTTAAACGTATGCCCAACTCCCCTTAACTGGATGCCCGTGTCATGGGCGTGAGAGGCAACAATAAGACCATCGTCGGAGTTCGGGAATTTCTCAGATTGCGGTAGAGGTGGCAACGTAATATGGTGGGATACATACTCGGCATTAAGGCCATCTATCGTTACACCTTGGCTGGCATCACTGGTGGTAATGGTGCTAGCAAATATTTTGATGTTGCGCAACGTAATATACGATCTATCCGTCAGATCAAATGCATAATTGCGCTGTTTGACCTCCACTAGCTGGGGCTTTTCTCCGCCGGGTGCCCATAGATAAAGGGTTTTATCTTTGCCATCGTAAAACCACTCCCCTTCACTATCGAGCAACCCCAGTTTCCCGATCAAAAAGAACCAGAAGCCACCCCGGTCCCATGCCGCCGTCATCTCTGCAGTCAGCTTACCCGCACCACCTCCGGTTATGGTGCCGGTTCGAGAAACATACCACTCGTTGGTCCACACTGTGGCACCGGCCCAGCCCTCTGGCAGATCAGGGATTTCTGTGTTTTCAACTGTGGCTGCTGTCCCACCTTGACCCTTGACACTTCCGCCTTTTAGGGTGGGACGCATCGGATCAAATCCAGTATTCGGCCATCGGGCCTCGGGCATCATCTTGCCATTTACAAAGATCTGATTGGCAAGGAAGCCCGTATTGTTGTAGCCATCAATTGGTAAAGAGGCCTGAGCACGAAAAATAGAGTTCTGAAATGGAATCCATTTGTTGACGGGATCTGCCCCAGAGACGGTAACCTCCTCATTCTTATATGCAACAAAGCTTATGGGTAATAAGGCTGTTCCCGATAGGGCTGGACGGACGGTTTCACGATAGAGTCCTGCTCTTAGAACGCAAGTTTCACCTGGCTGGACGCGATCAGCACATTTCTGAATGGATTGAAAGGGACGTTCAATCGTTCCAGCATTTTGATTCGAGCCAGTGGGTGAGACAAAGTATTGTTTAGACGCGCTTGAAGCTGCCAAGACAGAGGCATCAGGCTGAGGAAATTGGAGCGGCTTAAAGCTAAGCTTAGTTCTCTCCGCAAAGATGAATATCCCTACACCCAAAAGGCCTAAGGAAAATAATAAGATTTTTGACTGTTTCATTTGTTCATAGAAACTTGGTCCCCATGATGGCAATAGTGAAACTGACTCTGATGCTTAGGCTATCGTGTACACACAAGTATAGGAATCCATATGGGTGGCAAGACTTGTGTGTACACCGTAAGGTGCTTAGGGGGTTGGTGCAGTAGTTTCAGGTTCAGCTTCAGGCGCTGGTGTTTCTGCTCCTGGCGCAGGTATTGTTCCTTTCTCTTCCATAGCACCTTTCTCTTCTGTGCCCAGCTCAGCACCGCCAGCGGGTGGTTCAGGGGCAACCGATTCAGGAGAAGCTTCAGGGGTTACAGCAGGCTCGGACGTCTCTGTCTGTGGCTCGGCAGGAGTCTCTTCAGGTTCAGTCTTCATGGATCCACCTTGGTCCGCCCCTGCGCAGCGAGAGTTTAAAGGGAAGCGCTCACATAGAATTTTCATCGCTGCTGGTGTGAGTTCTTTGGGGGCACTTGAATCGGCCTGGGCTAAACTCGCACTGCTGGTCGCACCCAGCATTAGCATTGCGCCTATAAGGCTAAAAAGTTTGGTTCTCATACAGATACCCTAGATATGTTGTTGATACATTTTGCCTATTAAGGCATCAAACTCAAAAATCCCGATCGATATAGAGATAAAACTCTACCCAGGACAAAGATTTTTGTGTTCCAGTTTCACCGTTCAATAGATATGCCGTAGATGCTCAGAAGTAGAGTTGCTAGGCTTTCTCGCAATTGACGCAGTAACTGAACATCATAGGATATAACCTAAAAGCGAAGATCTTGGGTAGTAGATCATAAAATGAAGCGTGATCCCGCTATTGATATGAACTGCAGGATTTGTGGGGAAGGTCTTTTGCCTACAGCAGTCCTCGGTAACGAATAAACACTAAAATCGCGGCCCAAGACCCTAACGCAACTTTGAGGGCTACTAAAATATTGAGAATCGGAATCCAGCCACCGCTAAGCAACGCCCCAAGCTGTCCCTGCGGTAATTCCAGGCCCACTAGTGTCAGAACGGCCAGCACAATAAAAATCAGCACCGAGACTTTTTCCCAGGTTGCGGCCTGCCAGCGCTGATAGATATCCTCCATCCATTTTGAAGATGAGGTAATGGCAATTAGGCCAATGGCTGTGCCGCCTGCGACCCCTGCCGCAAACCCTCCCCCTGGACTTAAGTGGCCTCGGATCGCGAGTTCGATACTGATGAGAGCTGCAATCGTTGCCCCCAATCGAGCCAAGACGATAGAAGGGGCATCGGTGAATTGGTAGACCGTGGCAGAGG
>JBAUJD010000941.1:0-1664 GCA_049683515.1 Thermosynechococcaceae cyanobacterium
TTGCTGGGCTATAAACCAGAGGCAGTGACGTTTGAGCAATATCCGGCATTGATTGCCGAGATATTGCCCCTAGCCCTCCATGCCACCAGCCCAACCCACAACCGATCAAGCCCAAATATTGTTGCGATCGCAAGGCCAAGTGATCGCAATCCGAGGCAGCGTTGTTGATGTCTATTTTCAGGATTCAATACCTGAGCTTTGCAATCTATTACGAGCAGGCAACCAACATCAAATTGCCATTGAAGTGGTCACCTACCTCAGCGCCAACGTGATCAGAGGCATTGCCCTCACCCCCACTCAAGGGCTAGCGAGAGGAGCGCCGGTCATGAATACAGGCCAGCCCCTCCAGGTGCCCGTGGGTGAACATCTCTTAGGCCGAGTTTTCAACGTGTTCGGTGAACCGATTGACGGCAACGGTCCGGTAGTGGGGGAACGGCGATCGCTCCACGCCAGCCCTATTCCCCTTGATCAACGAGCCACCGGCACCGACATTTTAGTGACCGGGATTAAAGCCATTGATCTATTGGCTCCTTTAGAGCGAGGTAGCAAAGCGGGGCTATTTGGCGGTGCTGGGGTTGGGAAAACGGTTTTAATTACCGAAATGATCCACAACATCGTCAGCCGCTACAACGGCGTCAGTATTTTTTGTGGTGTGGGCGAACGCTCCCGCGAAGGAGAAGAACTTTACCGAGAAATGAAAGCTGCCGGGGTGATCGACAATACCGTGATGGTTTTCGGCCAAATGAACGAGCCTCCTGGCTCTCGTTTTCGCGTGGGGCACGCAGCCTTAACGATGGCGGAGTATTTCCGAGACCAAGCCCATCAAGATGTCTTGCTCATGATTGATAACATCTTCCGCTTCATTCAGGCAGGGTCAGAGGTTTCTGGTTTGATGGGGCAGTTGCCGTCGCGGGTTGGATATCAGCCCACCCTCGCCACGGAATTAGCGCAACTAGAGGAGCGAATTTGCAGTACCGCTCGCGGAGCGATCACCTCCGTTCAGGCGGTCTATGTGCCCGCTGATGATCTCACTGATCCGGCGGCTGTGCATACCTTTTCCCATCTGTCAGCCTCCATTGTCCTCTCCCGCAGACGCACCAGTGAAGGGCTTTACCCTGCCGTAGACCCGCTGCAGTCAGGGTCCAAAATGCTGACGCCTACTGTGGTGGGGCAGCGCCATTATCAAGTGGCTCAAGCCGTCCGCAAGAATTTGGCTGACTACGAAGATCTCAAAGATATTATCGCCATGCTGGGTCTAGAGGAGCTAGCCCAAAATGAACGCCAAACTGTTTTTCGTGCGCGCAGGCTAGAGCGATTTCTCACCCAACCCTTTTTCACCACGGAACAATTTACCGGCATCCCCGGTAAGCTCGTGACGCTTGACGAGACCTTAGCGGGGTGTGAGGCGATTTTGAATGACGAGTTTTCAGATCTGCCAGAGCAAGCTTTGTACATGATTGGCACAGTTGAGGAGGTGAGACAGCATGAGAAGGTGAAGACAGCATGAGTTCTGAATCAAAAGAGTATTAGAGAGCTTGTGAATACCTCTACATTCGTTCCCGTTTGGAGGGAACCATCCAGCCTTTTAGTACCCTCCACCCATACGGTGTACACACAAGTCTGTTTCAACTTATTGAGTCCTGCATTGGCCCCCCCGACCCCCC
>JBAUJD010000942.1:0-3524 GCA_049683515.1 Thermosynechococcaceae cyanobacterium
TCCAGTACTCCAAACTTAGGCGACCACCAAGCCCCCTTCGATTGAAAGTAAACCACATCCTTGTGCTTTCGGTTCTCCCTGGCAACAGCACTGGAACATCGCAACAACGACTTTTGCTCTCCCTCCTTCTGGTAAAAATATTCCTCCAACTTCAGATCACAAGCTGGACATTGATACGCCGTCAACTGGGGTGCCTTCTGCCCCTCCTTGCTCCCCGACCCTCCTGGTTGTCGCCAAGCCTTATCCCGGTCACTCCAGAACATCACCAAATCTTGACCCGGTTCAGCCTCACACCCCTGCTCACACTTGAGGAAAAACCCCTTCTTCACCTTCTTGCTCTTCGTCGGCACCTTTGACAGAGCCTGATGACACAACGGGCATTTCGTCCGCGACTTCTGCAACGTCCGTTCCGGGAATTGCCCTGGCTTTACTTTTGGGAGGGTACCCACTGCCTTCCCCAAAGCTGGTTCAAAATAGCTCTGATTCCATCCGATCAGATACTGCTGCCAGTCCTGCTTTCCCTCCGAGATTAAATCAAGCTGACCTTCCATCTGGGCCGTGAACTGAGCTTCGAGCAACTCTGGCAGCGCCTTCGCCATAAACGCATCCACTTCTAGCCCCATCGTCGTCGGCTGCAACTGCTTCTTAATCACCTCCACATACTGACGTAGCTTCAGCGTTTTAATCGTGGGGGCATAGGTCGAGGGACGGCCAATCCCCTTCTTCTCCATGATTTGTACCAGCTTCGGTTCTGTAAGCCGGGACGGCGGCTGCGTTTGCTTCTGCTCATGCCTCGCCTGCTCAACCTGGAGTTGCTGCCCCCTCTGAAGCGTGGGGAGTTGCTTATCAGCACTGATGTCTTGCCAGTATTTGCTGTAGCCCTTGAATTCCACCACCTGCCCCTTGGCTTGCCATTGGATTGCACCAGACCGAATCAAAACCTTCGTCTTCCGAATTTGAGCGGGTTTACATTGAGAGGAGATCGCCCGCATCCAGATGAGAACATACAGCTTGAACTCCTGATCCGGCAGCTCTTGCTTTAGATCCGAAGAACGCTTGGTGAGGTCAGTGGGTCGAATGGCTTCATGGGCTTCCTGGGCACCCTTCTTGCTCCGTTGCTTCGCCACCTCCTGTGGGACATTCTCAGGATCGTTGGTTTGCAGCCATTGACGGGCGGCTTGGCAAAATTCAGGACTGAGCTGGACTGAATCTGTTCGCATGTAGGTAATTAGCCCCTTCTCATAGAGCTTTTGGGCCACTTCCATCGTCCGCTCTGGACTGAGCTTCTGCCGTGACCCTGCCGCCTGTTGCAGACTAGAGGTGATAAACGGTGCAGGCGGATGCTTGGGAGTGAGTTTTCCCTCAATGTGTTCAATGGTGTGATTCTCTATCTGAGCAATCTGGACCAAGCGATGGGCTTCCGCTTCACTCAGGACTCGGGTCGATTCTGGAGTGGCGTTAGAAGTACCCGCATCATCAATACTGGCCTGTTCCTCTGAAGGAGCACTAGAGCCGTGATAAAAAGCACGAAAGCCTTCCTGGTAATCCACAAAGACAGACCAGTAATCGAGCGGTGTAAAAGCTTGGATTTCTCGCTCTCGCTGGCAGATGAGATGGAGGGTGGCTGATTGGACCCGGCCCACACTCTTTGCGCCATTATTCAAGCGCCATACCAGCGGAGAGCCACGATAGCCAACCAATTTATCCAGACAGTCCCGACATCGGCCCGCATCCACCAGAGCTTGATTGAGCGGTCTGGGATTAGCAACAGCAGCTTTGACTGCCCGGTCTGTGATTTCGGTGTAGACGACACGTTGGGCTTTCTTGAGGTGCAGAGCGTCCTGGAGATGCCAAGCGATGGTCTCCCCTTCCCGGTCGGGGTCAGTGGCGAGGAAGACTTGACTGGCTTTTTTGGTTGCTGTCCGTAGGTCAGAAATGGTTTGTTTGGCTTGAGGGCTGCGGGGAATATAGCGGCAATCAACCTGGTGGGGGCCAAGGTCAAAGCCAAGGGAGTCTTGACCATCATTCGCTAGTTCACGGATGTGGCCCACACTGGCCTTGACCATCCACTCGCTGCCGAGGATGCCCTTCAGTTTCTTGATTTTGCCGGGGGATTCAACAATCAGGAGCTTCATTATTTTTCTTCAATCAGAGTCACATTGTTTTGCTGATGAGCATCACTGACTTATCTCAAACCCTCTCTTACTGTAATCAGTATCACTAGAGGAATTGAGAGATGACTATCACAACTCAACCTACTAACCTTTCAACACCAACGATTCGCCGCGAAAGCCCT
Organism: Thermosynechococcaceae cyanobacterium; assembly: GCA_049683515.1. Taxonomy (GTDB): domain Bacteria; phylum Cyanobacteriota; class Cyanobacteriia; order Thermosynechococcales; family Thermosynechococcaceae; genus RCC1774. The sequence continues at coordinate 2,297 of JBAUJD010000942.1, forward strand.
CCAGCAAAATGTATTTTTGCTAGTAAAACCTTCTGGGGCATCATTTTTACCACCATTGCCGCTATTGCGCCCATTGTGGGTGAGAGTGTCGATGAGGGCAAATTTTCTGGCAGTGATATCGCTCAGATTGTCGTCATCCTTTGCGGAACCGGCGCAACCGTTGTCGGTCGGGTTGGAGCAGGCAATGTATATACTCCTGACTTTATGCCTGGACCTAGCAAGAAGGATATGGGCTAATCTCAAGCTTGTTCAAAGTTTTGTCCATAACGCCTATCACAACGGCAACAATAACTGCATCCCCTTCGGCTTTCTAGCCGTCTCTGGCAACGGCTCCGGCACCTCCGCTGTTACCGAGCAATACCGCTGATAGCTACAGCGATCGCACTGCTCCCCTTTCTGGGGTCTCCATTCATCCTCTCGCTGCAGGCTAACCGCTAGTTTTTCGATCAGTCGCTTTGATTCTTGCCGATGTTCTGGGGTGACCTCATAGGTGACTTTCTCCCCTGTCCGCAAGTAGATGAGACTGAGTTTGTGCAAAGCCTGCTGATAGGTTTGCTTGAGCAGCAAGTCATACAACCCAAGCTGGATATCTACTGCATCCGGTGGACTAACGAGCTTCGTGGTCTTGTAATCAATCAGCTCCAGTCCATCATCGACATAATCCAAGCGATCATACTGGCCGCGAATGACAAACTCATAGCAACTAACGCGAAATGAACCCTTGATCGCCCTCTCTACTCCCAAAGGCTTTCGCATCATCGGTATCGGCTCCACATACTGCTCGAAGTATTGCTTCAGCATTTGCCAACCCTCATCGACTTGTTTGGGCTTGAGGTCTACCGTATGCGATTGCCAGCACTGAGAGAACCATTCCAGATTGGGAATGGGATAAGCATAGTTCCATTGCTCGTAGATATCCTTGAGTGCTGCATGGACGGCTTTACCCAATGCCGGAGAGCCAAAGGCAGACTGTTCCTTCAAACCTCGTTCATAGCGGAAGTAGTAGGACTGGGGACAGCTCTTGTAGAGCTGTAGTCGGGTAGCAGAGATGGGGTAAGCCATAGGCTTTTTCAGAAAGACACTGACATTATCTCGCTTTGAACTTGATCTAGGTTGCGATCTCAACGCAGTCTGCGGGATAGCGGTGGCGTTCTGTGAGCACTAGTTTTTATAAACTAAATCAACTGATGCGAAACGAAATGATTGACATTCTTTGATGGTATGGTAT
>JBAUJD010000943.1:0-9765 GCA_049683515.1 Thermosynechococcaceae cyanobacterium
GCGCAATCCTGACACCTTCGTTGGCTAATATACCAATCAAAACTGATTCTAGAGAAAGACTATAAGACCCCGTATGGCTTTCCAGCTTTTTGTTCTCTGATATCACGTGGGTTTGGTATATCTTTGCGGTTTCTCGTCCCATGCCGGAATCGCCTCCAGTAATGACGGCAACTTTGCCTTTAATCCCTAAATCCATGAGTTGCTCCTAGGTGCATTTATTCTCATATCGCCTCAGGGCATTGCGTTTGGCGTCTGCCTCGAGACGGAACTTTTCTTCAAATTATTGTTGAGAGCTTCTATCTAAAGCCAGATGGCAGAGTTGGCGCAGTCATCGGTTCTGAATCGCTGTTCATTGCTGAGATCTCTATCTCTAGGACGAGGTCTGTAAGCGGATTAGTCTAATAGCTTGAACCAGGGATAAAGACAAAGTAGTCAAACCTAGTGGCGTCGTTGGACTGGGTAATCGGTTTTATATCAGTGAGAAAAGTAAGTATGGACAACGTGGGTGATGCTGTCATTGAGTGGGGAAACGAAGGTGAAGTCTTGGTCTTTCTTCATTACTTTGGAGGGGCTGCGTCTAGTTGGCAATGGGTTGCCCAAAAGCTCCAGTCTGATCATCGCTGCATTGCACTAAACCTTTTAGGATTTGGCGGTACGCCCGTTCTATATCAGCTTTCTATTCAGAATTATGCCGACGCCGTGCAGGTTCAGCTTGAGCAGCTTGGGGTTGAATCCTACTCGCTGATTGGGCATTCAATGGGGGGTAAAATAGCGCTGCAGATGGCGGCTAATCGTGCCCCCGGTCTTCAGCGTGTCATTCTGGTTGCGCCATCCCCTGCGACTCAAGAACCGATGCCGCCGGAAGAGAAAGAACGTCTTTTAGAAAATCATCCTAGTCGAGAAAGTGCGATGAAGACGATTGAGAGTGCGACGAAGAAAAGATTAACTGATGAACAGGTTGAAGTTGCGATCGCAACCCACACCGTCGTGGACAGTAGCGCATGGCGGTGGTGGCTCCTAGAAGGAATGGAGCATAGTATTGCTAAGCGGATGGATCAGATTCAGGTACCTGTCACCGTAATTGCATCCCAAGACGATCCGGTGATTCCTTGCAATATTATTCAACGTGATGTTGTTGACTTAATTGAGAACGCTCAACTGATCACGACGAGTGGCGTGGGCCACCTGATTCCGGTGGAGCAGCCTGAGTTTGTTGCTGACCAAATTCGCAGTGCTGTTGCATGAGAGAAAAGGTACCTTTGAAACTATTCTCGGTATTCCGTGGCGATTTGTACGGTCAAATCTTCGCGATCAACGGAAACAAAAAATAAGTTGGGACGGCAGCAGACCTGACAGTCTTCGACATAGGACTGGTTATACCCGGCACTGAGATCAATGAAGGTCGTACTCGACTCACCACAATAGGCGCACTGATAGTCTGCGGTTGTTTGCATCGATTTCTAACAAATGACGTTATCTGACGCTAACACTCTGGCGCTGTGGGTGTTGATGTTCTGTTTTTCCCCTAGAGGGCATTTCAGCACCCATAACGCAAAGTTATCGGTAGCATCTCTACCGCGAGATAGAAGTGGCAGCCTTTTACACCACTTGACTTTAGACCTCAAGGAAGATGCTGCCCTCATCAAATAAGGGTTTGATAAGGGGTAAGTGCAATTTTATTGCAAGCTCTAGAAATGCCCGGCTAGAAGAAAGGGATTTCACACCACAAGATTCATCGTCCAAGAGAGGAAAGATCATGGTCCACAGTGCAGTGCTGCTTCAAACACTGACTCATTTACAGCTTGCAGGTCTGCGGTTGGCGCAAGCCTCTGCCAGCATTGATACGCCAGAAGAGGCTTCGGCACTGTTTTCTGGTCCGCAGTTTTTTGCCGCATTGTTTTCGGGTTTGATTCTGGCTTTCGGGTTTCAGATGCTGCTCACGAATCTATCTGTAGCAATCGGCGTTTCGGTGCTCAGCGCCACCTCTGGTTCCTCGAATTCTTCTGATGCTGATGGCTCCCCGGTGCGGACGATTAGCATTGCAGTGGGCCTTTGGACCTTAATCACGGTAACGGTGGCTTTGTTTGCGGCCTGCTTTTTAGCCATCAAAATGGGGCTGTTTTCTAGCGGTCTTCTAGGGGCAACGACTGGACTCGTGATCTGGGCGCTCTATTTCACAACATTGGTCTGGATCAGTTCTACGACGGTCGGTTCTCTAATCGGCTCAGTGGTGAGTACGGCCACCTCTAGTTTTCAATCGATTATGGGTACGGCTACCGCAGCGCTGGGCGCAAAAGCGGTGAGCAACCAAGTGGTCGCGACGGCTGAGGCCACGGCAGCGGCGGTGCGACAGGAGCTGATTGGGCAAATTGACCCTGATGATATTCAAGATAAGCTGCAGGATTATATCAAGGCGTTGCGATCGCCCCAGCTAGACCTAGAGGGCATCAAAAAAGAGTTCGATACCTTATTAAAAGAGTCTGATCTAGGGTCTGTTGAAGATGCTGAAAGTTTGCAGCACATCGGTCGTGATGCCTTTGTTGAGCTAGTCAGCAGCCGCACTGATCTGTCCGCTCAGGAAGTCGATCAGGTTGTCGATCAACTCTACGGAAGCTGGCAGCAGACAGTGGGTAAGAATTCTGGCAATCGCTGGATGCAGGAACTGGTCAATTACTTCCAGTCGGCCAAACCAGAGCAGCTTCTATCTGAAGAAGTCGGACAGCGCCTTGATCAGCTCTTAGAAGAAATGAAAAAAGGACGAGAGGCAGGCAGTGAAAATTCTAACCTGCTCAATCGCGTGATGCCCATACTGACCAGCGTTGTCATGGGACGAACGGATCTATCTGATATCGATGTTGAGAAGATTACAGAACAAATCAAATCAGCAAAAAGTCACCTCACCGATCAGGCCGATCAGCTTGCAGTTCAGTTCTCTAGTGACGGTCAGGCCAGAAGTATTGTCCGAGCCGACGTTGAGAACTACTTACATAACGCCTATGTTTGGCAGCTATCACCAGAACGACTGCGCGTTGATTTTAGACAAGTACTCCATGACCCCGAGGCCAGTCCTAGCTTGGTTCGCAAAGAATTAGAGCAGTTTAACCGATCCTTTTTCTCCGATATTCTCAGTGCTCGGGGTTTAATGACCCAGGCTGAACTGCGAGAGGTTTCCCAGCGATTAGATGCGATTCGCAAAGATCTGCTGCGAGAGATGCGAGCGACAGAGGCGGCACTCGCGCACCAACAGCTTCGGCAGCGGGTCGAAACCTATCTGAAATTTACGCCCAAGGATGAGCTGTTTTCTAACATGGGCGATCGCGCTTTCCAAACCCTGCTAGAAGACTCAATCTCAAATTCTGACTACTCTCAAGAGCTATTGGGTCAGCTTGATCGGATGACGCTGCTGCTGCCCCTCAATAATCGAAACGACATCTCGGCAGCAGAGGCAGAGCAAATTCTGAATCGTCTCGATCCCATCGTACGTAAAGTCAGCGCCGATGCCGAAGGACTGCAACAGGCTGCAAAGGTCCGACTAGAGCAGCAACAGCAAAAGTTAGAAGAATATCTTCGTAACACAGGCAAAGCGGAGCTAAATCCAGCGGGCATTAAGCGTGACTTGAAGACGTTACTAGATGAACCCGAAGCGGGCATTCAACGAGTGCGTGCTCGGCTAGCTGAGTTTGATCGCGATACTTTAGTTCAGCTATTAAGCCAACGTCGCGATCTCAGTGAAGCAGAAGTCAACGACGTGATCGATCAGGTTGAATCGAACTGGTCTGCGCTCCTCAATGCTCCGGCGTCTTTGTCGGCTCAGGCTCAGCAACAGTATGACCAAGCTACGACCTCCATTGAAAATTACCTACGCAGCACGGGCAAGCCAGAACTCAACCCAGACGGCATCAAGCGCGATCTGCAAAAGCTAATGGATGATCCGAAAGTCGGTGCTTCGGCCATTCGCGATCGCCTCAGCAAGATGGATCGCGATACGTTAGTGCAGCTCTTGAGTCAGCGTGATGACCTCAGCGAAGCGGAAGTTAATCAAGTTATTGACCAAATTCAGGACAATATCCAGCAGGTTCTTAAGGCACCACAACGCCTAGCCAAACGGGTTCAAGTTCAGGCTCAAGACTTTCAGACGACCGTGGAAGACTATCTCCGCAGTACGGATAAAGCAGAGCTGAATCCCAAAGGAATCAAGCGCGACCTACAGATGCTCTTGGACGATCCTCGACTAGGGGCTGAACGCATTGGCGATCGCCTCGCCAAATTTGATCGCGGTACTTTAGTGGCGCTGCTGTCTCAGCGGGAAGATTTATCAGAAGCCGAGATCAATCAGGTCATCGATCAAATTCTATCGGTGCGCGATCAGATTCAATCTCAAATTGAAGCGATCAAAAATCGGATCGAGTCCGTGATTGATAGCATCTTTGCCCGCATTCGAGACTATCTCAATCGTCTTGATCGGCCTGAGCTGAACTACGAAGGCTTAAAGCGAGATTTCCGCACGCTCTTTGATGACCCCCAGGCCGGTACTGAGGCACTGCGTGAACGTCTTTCACGCTTCGACCGCGATACGTTGGTGGCTGTGGTCAGCTCCCATGACGCCATTGCCGAGTCAGATGCTAACCGCGTCATTGACCAGATTGAGGCGGCCCGCGATAGTGTCTTGCACAAGGCTGAGCGCATCGAAGGTCAGCTCCAGCAGCGACTGGGCGAGATTAAGTATCAAACCCAGCGACAGTTTGAAGCGACTCAGAAATCGGCTGTGGCGGCTTCTTGGTGGCTGTTCTTGACCGCCTTTCTCTCTGGCTGTGCAGCGGCTGGAGCAGGTTTCTTAGCTGCGGCTGGGTAGGTTGTCTATGCAATCCGTTAAGTTCATTAAGTTGATTCGGTTCCTCCGGCGAGATTTGAAGCTATCGTCTCAGTCAATACGGCTGGCGCTGCGTAAATCTAAAACGGAGGGACGCGACCGGCTCCCGATAATTCTTTGGCACTACGGCCTGATTTCTATCCAGCAGCTTGATCAGATTTTTGACTGGTTAGATCAAGAGCATCGTTATTTCAGAGGAACGACCCTTCATGACTGTTAAGCAAATTGGCCGCCTACTGATTGCTACGTTCAAAGAGTGGAATGAAGATCAGGCTCCTCGGATGGCGGCGGCGCTGGCCTACTATACGGTCTTTTCTTTGGCACCGCTCCTGCTTTTGGTCGTTGCGATCGCAGGTATTTTTCTGGGGCCAGAAGCAGCTCAAGGGCAAATCGTCAGTCAGTTCCAGGGACTGCTCGGTAAAGAAGGGGCCGAAGCCATTCAGTCCGCGATTGAAAACGCGAGCCAGTCTGGCTCCGGCCTCCTTGCTTCTGTGATTAGCATTGTGACTCTACTCTTGGGTGCCTGTGGCGTTTTCACCCAGCTACAGTCAGCCCTGAACACGGCTTGGGAAGTGAAGGCTAAGCCAAAGCTAGGGATTTGGGGCTTCATCCGCAGTCGGTTTTTATCCTTCTCAATGATTTTGGTGATCGCCTTTTTGCTGATGGTCTCACTCGTGGTGAGTGCCGGTTTGGCGGCCTTAAGTCAGTTTACGGGTACCCTGCCCGGTGCTGATTTTCTCTGGCAAATTCTCAATGTTGCGATCGCACTGGGTATCTTGACGCTCTTGTTCGCCATGATATTTAAGGTTCTCCCTGACGCAAAGATAGCCTGGAACGATGTCTGGGTCGGTGCCTTCATCACGGCCCTTCTGTTTTCAGTGGGTAAGCAGGCGTTAGGGGTATACATCGGTAACGGCAGTATGGGGTCGGCCTACGGCGCGGCTTCATTCCTACTTATTTTACTGGTATGGATTTATTACTCCGCTCAAATCTTGTTTTTTGGAGCATAACTGACTCAGGTCTATGCCAGTCGTTACGGTTCAAAGATCGTTCCTGCTGAGTATGCCGTCTCAACGAGTGAAGAAAGTGACCCGACAGCTAGGAGAAACCAATAATGAATAATCCCCTTACAAGATTGACGCTGCTTGTTTGTCTGATTTGCCTCACGATTGCACCTTTTGCAGGGTTAGCGCCTTTAATGGTTTTGCTGCTTGTCACCAGCGTTGCTTGGGCATTAGAGATGATTCAACAAATTATTGTAGGACGACCTGCAAAAGAGCAGACTCAAGGTTTAGATAGATACATCAATCATCCCTAAATCAAGGCCTCTGTATTGATTTATCTTCGTCTTTCTATTGCAATAATTCACCTGCAAGCTCTTCAACCTCAGTGCGTGATAGGTAAGCCCACGGCGTTCCTGGTGGCGGTAGCATAAAGCCATCGCGAGTCGATTCAATCGGGATTTCACGAAACTCACCTAGTAAATCTAACGGTTCTGGTGTGCGAGAGATCCAAGTCGTTCGGTCTGGGTCAAGTTTGTATGCTTCAGTAGCTCCGGTGACAATGGCTTCGATTCGCTTGATAGCCAAAGTCTCGGCACTGTCTTCAGAATTTTCAACGATCACTGCATCGAAATTGGGGCGGCGATAGATAATTAGCCGACAGGTCGAAAGTGCTCCCTCAATCCCTTTAAAAGTATAGGTGACGACTTCTGCGGTCATAGGTTCTCTCTTGATTGCTCTTCACTTACTCTAAAATAAAGGCTGATTTTATCGATCTGGCGTTCAGCTTTGACATCAAGCAGTTAAGACTTGCGATAATCTACATCCCACCAGCAACGGGGCAAGCTCTCACCTGAGGGGAAGAGTAGCTGTGTCTTTGGATACTCTGCAGGTGGCTGTTCTTCTTCTCCCGCCTGCGCGCGCCCCGTCACCGCTTGGCACATCGGATTGAATAGAGCTTCAGTATCCTGGATTTTGATGAGGATTTGATTTTGTTTATTCTGCAGAAACATGAGGATTGGCTGTAGAGGACAAGTGGTCGATATCGAAAGGAGAGACTTTTGCTATTGATGGTTTGTCTCAACTCCCCATGGCTCAAAATTTATCAGGCTTTCGGTGAGAGAACATCTACCCATTGGTGTAGGTTCTAAGTCTTGCGCACAACCTATTGGAACTCGATTGTGAACGATATTCCGGCAAATCAATAGCTGGCGGATTTGCCTACTCATGAATACGCTCAACTGACCTTTAATTTAGAAAACGTATGTTTAGAAAGGAGGACAGCCAGTTTTAAAAGATGTGATCGCGAATAATCTACCTGATTTAGGGTCACAGCCCCACTCTATTCAACGATAGATCCTCCTGGCATTTCATCTCTATCTTTTTGAAGAGACTTACGCGCACGAAAAAATATAAGCTTAGAAAACAATGAACTTCGGTTCACATGACTCATAATCAAGAGGCTTTGCTTTATGCAGCTCAACACACGACTAGTCCAAACCGTTATTACTACATTTGCCACGGGTCTAATCCCCCTCACTGTGGGGGAAGCAACCTACGCCCAGGGAACTACGGCTACGTCACGTGCTGTAGCTGAGCAGAGCCAAGAGCAGGCTCGCCAAGATTTAATGTCTAGCGACCTCCGTGCTGGATTGGATCAGGCAGCAGAAGAGACTAAAGACGTGACCGAAGATGCTGCTGATTCAACAACGGAAGCGGCTAGTGATGTCAAAGGGAGTGCAGAAGAAGGAGCTGAAGCAACTGCTGAAACGTCAGAAGAAGTCGCTGATGATGTTAAAGCAGGTACTAAGGACGGTGCCAAAGCGACCGGAAGCGCTGCTGAGGACGCTGTAGATGCCACTGAATCAGCTCTTGACGATACCGGCGATGCCGTAGATAGTGCTGCCAAAGATGTCGATCGATTTGTTAAAGATCTATTCTAGCCTTTAGGTCGTGGTTCAAGAAACCATCCCTGCTGACGTATCGCTCGCTGGCCGTTTTGAACGCTGCACCTGGACCGTTTTGATTGGAGTGTGAACCACAATCATGGATGTGTCCCAGCTTTGGTGTGCAATTCTTTCTGGCTCTCGCTTAATCACGAGCTGTCCCTGCTGCAACTGCCTACGGGCAGGCAAAATTAATAGGTCATTGTCTAAAAGTTGCTTCGAAACACAGCGGACAAATTCACCTCGTAGCTCTTGAACATTGAGCGCTTCAGGGAGTTCAGTCAACCATCCTTTTTTCTGTCGTTTCGTTGGACCGGTGAAGACTGATAGGATTACTAACTCCGCCTTCAGTTCCTCCGCCAAGTGCTGGGCAAGCTCAAGGGAAAGCTGACTACGTTTAGGGAGCTGCAGCGCAGCAGGCATCGCTAACACGACGCGTTGAACATTCTCAATGGGCTGTGGGAAACGGGCGACTAAGACCGGTACTGCTGCTCGGTGAATGACATCGTCGATGACGCTGCCAAACAAGCTATCACGATAGCTAGAATAGCCTTTCCAGCCACAGAGAATTAAGCTAGCCTGACGCTCAGCAGCGGTGCGAACCATACCTCGACTGATGCTATTATCCACGCGGCCAATCGGTTCAACATCAACAACAGCGCTATGGGCCAGATCTTCTGCTGCAGCGAGCAATTGCTGCTGCAGCATTTGCTGGCCTGCTGAAATTCGATCCTGACGGTCGGAGAGAATGTGCAACGGCAGTAGCTTTCCCTCTAGTTTTTTTGTGAGCAATATGGCAAGGTTCAAAAGATTATCTTCGGTGTTGGGATTGGCGATAGGGACAAGAATTCGCTTACCCCAGGCATAATCATCGGTATCAGCATCTTCAGCAATCGTGGGCTGTATCTGGCTTCCCCAGCGATCTGCGACCCAGGGTGAAAGGATGCAGCTTACCAAAATCATGGCAATGATGCCGTTCACGGTCGCCTCATCCACGATTTTGAGATTAAAGGCCACGGTAACGGCGGCTAAGGTAGACGCGGCTTGGGCAACGGACATCCCAAAAACCGTCATGGTACTGGGGAACGTCCAGCCAAAGGCCCGACCTGACCCCCAAGCCGCAACGTATTTACTGGCAACTTCCGCTAGAATAATCACCCCCGCCACCAGTAACGATTTTGGCTCTTTAAACAGAATCAACGGATCGACCAGCATTCCTACTGAAATTAAAAAGAAAGGAATAAACAGGGCGTTACCAATAAACTGAATCCGGTTCATAAGCGGACTAAGGGCGGGAATCTGTTGGGTAATGGCAACGCCTACCAGAAAGGCTCCTACAATGGGTTCAATTTCAATGCGTCCAGCAATATCAGAGACAACAAATAAGGCCACCAGTACAAAGGCAAATTCGGCTCCTTCGTCATGGCCAAACTTGCGAAAGAACCAGCGCCCTAGGCGAGGAATACCCCAAAGAGTTGCGAAAGTAAAGATAAGCAAGGCTGGAATAATAAAAAGCCAAAAGCTGAGCGTTAATCCTCCTGCTTTGGCTTTGACAACGACGGCCAACACCAATAGAGCCAGCACATTGGTAATCAGGGTGCCGCCCAACGTTGCCGTAATGGGAGGAGTCTTCATAACCCCATATTTATTGAGAATGGGTAGCGCCACCAACGTATGGGAAGCGAGGCAAGAAGCTACTAGCACTGCAGCGAGGGAGTCATAACCCAATGCCATCATGGCTGCTGTGCCAAAAACCATGGGCACGATGAACGTGAGCAAGCCAAAACCGATCGCAGCCTTTGCATTTTGTTTGAGATCGTCAACGCTGGTTTCCAGTCCCCCCAGAAACATCAAAAACAGCAGACCCACAGTTCCCAGTAGCTCAATCGTCTCATCTCGCTCTAGCAAATTAATCCCATGGGGACCGACGACAACACCCGCTAAAATC
>JBAUJD010000944.1:0-2075 GCA_049683515.1 Thermosynechococcaceae cyanobacterium
ATGCTGGCAAGCTACGTCATTAACCCAGAGCAAAAACATAACCTCACCGATCTGTCTCTGCACTATCTGCAGGTGACGGCCAAAAGCTACAAAGAGCTAGTGAAAAGAGGGCAAACCATTGCCGACTTACCCATCGAAACCGTTGCGGAATACTGTGGTCTAGATGTTTATACAACCCTGCAGCTTGCCCACAAGCTTGAAACAGAGCTGCAGGCGATCCCAGAGCTGTACCAGTTGCTAATGGAAGTTGAGCTGCCCTTAGAGCCGGTCTTAGCCAATATGGAAACGACGGGAGTACGGATCAATCAAGCGTATCTACAAACCCTTTCAGAGCAATTGGGGACCGATCTGCAGCGGCTCGAAACCCAAGCCTACGAGATGGCAGGTGAGATTTTTAATCTCGGTTCCCCCAAGCAACTCAGCGAGATTCTTTTTACGAAACTAGAGCTAGACGTCAAAAAATCTAGAAAAACAAAGCTGGGCTACTCCACCGATGCCACCACCCTCGAAAAATTAAAGGGGGACCATCCGCTCATTGAGGTACTGCTCTCCTATCGGACCCTGGCGAAGCTGAAATCGACCTATGTAGATGCCCTCCCAGCGCTGGTGCGCGAAGACACCCAGCGGGTCCACACCGATTTCAACCAAGCCGTGACGGCCACCGGACGCCTCTCGTCCTCTAATCCCAATTTGCAAAATATCCCGATTCGCACTGAATTTAGTCGCAAGATTCGGGCGGCGTTTATCCCTGAACCGGGCTGGAGCCTGATGGCGGCGGATTACTCTCAGATTGAGCTACGGATTTTAGCCCACTTAAGCCAAGAGCCACGCTTGGTCGAAGCCTATCAGCAGGGCGAAGATGTTCATACCCTAACGGCAAAGCTGCTCTTAGAGAAAGAAGATATCTCTTCCGAAGAGCGACGTTTAGCAAAGATCATTAACTTTGGCGTCATTTACGGCATGGGGGCGCAGCGGTTTGCTCGTGAGGCCGGGGTGACCTGGGGCGAGGCGAAGGAATTTATCCAAAAGTTTTATGACCGCTATCCGGGGGTATTTGGCTACCTGCAGCGGATGGAACGAGAAGCCATCTCAAAAGGCTATGTGGAAACGATTCTGGGTCGGCGGCGCTATTTTAACTTCGATAGCCGCAGCTTGAAAAAGTATCAGGGTAAACCCGTCACCGAAATCGCGGATCTCGATTTAAGCGAGATCAAAATGAGTCACTACGATCGCGGATTGCTCCGGGCGGCAGCTAATGCGCCGATTCAAGGCTCTAGTGCTGATTTGATTAAGGTGGCGATGGTGCAGCTCCATGAAGTGTTGAAGCCCTATCAATCGCGACTGTTGATGCAGGTGCATGATGAACTGGTGCTAGAGGTGCCGCCGGGGGAATTGGAAGACATACGAACTAAAATCAAAACTACGATGGAAACCGCCTTACCGCTGAGCATTCCCTTAATTGCTGACGTTCACGTGGGAGGGAACTGGATGGACGCGAAATAACGGTACGCTTCAATCCTCGTGGCGCTCTTGCTCGGTCAGGTTAAGCCTGCACAAAACTCTTTACTGCTCATGCTAGCTTCAACAGCGCCTAGCATCTTCAACGTCGCATTCTGCGCTGCCGTTAACCCTGTTGTATCCGTAATGTCCATATTCTCGTAAGGTCTCGGACTGCTCAGGGTTTTGAGGCACTCGCCTGTTTGAGTGTCCCAAACCTTGATGCTCTCATCGGTGCTACTGCTCACTAGCGTTTTGCCATCGGGACTGAGCGCGACTGAACGCACTTGATTGGTATGGCCTGCAAGGGTTTCTAAGCATTGCCCAGAGCGAACATCCCAAACTTTCACGGTTTGGTCAAAACTACCGCTGGCTAAAAGGTACTGACCCAAATGATCACAGCTTGAGTCGATCAGATCTGCATTGTCTGGCGGGGTGAAGGCGACTGCAAAAACCCAGCTTGTGTGTTCTTGCAGGGTGTTCAAACATTCCTCGGTCTTCAGATCCCAGAGCTTGATTGTATTGTCAGCGCTACCGCTGGCAAGGATCTGACCATCAGGACTAAAGGCCACTGACCA
>JBAUJD010000945.1:0-7152 GCA_049683515.1 Thermosynechococcaceae cyanobacterium
TCATCGGCTAAGCATATGCAGGAAAAAAACCAGTTCCGACGCTTCTCGGCTGGCTGAGTCACTTAGATGAATTTAATTTATAGTGATGAAATTGACCAAATCAGTCAGCGGTGGGTGAATAAACTGATCTGAAATACCCCGTCTTCTTACCCGTCACCCTATGAGATTACTGCACAAATGATAAGTCAACTATCGCAATGACGATCACATTAGGATTGTCATACCCCCCAGCCGATGACTACATCTTGAAGCTAGCTAGCAAACCAAAGCCTTGATCCGGTGCAAAAAACTGACCTACTTTCACAGCGTCTTCAAAGCTGATCTGGGTCAACTCTTCGATGGAGCCATGAGTCGTTAGTTTTGGGGCTTCCCAAGATTTCTTGTCCATATCTGACGCTCCGAAGAAAACAAGTTATTCGACGATTATATGCGATGTTACGAAAATCGCACAGGTTTGCATGAAAAATGTGCAACCTTAATCATTAGAGTATCGTAACTGCGTAAAAATGGGCAAATCTCTTGGATTATGTTTACGATTTAAACCTTGGGCAAGCGTCTACCAGATCAAGTTAAGCGACAATCACTCATCTGCTAGTTAAATATACTGACACGCTGGCACCCCTGTATTCACTATAATCAGAATCAGGCAAGGGTAAGGAAAGCTTGTCAGTTGAGGGTAAGCGAATGACTGATTTGGCGTCTGAATTTATTTGATTAGGTTGCTCTGCAGACTACGTTCACCGTTATGAAACTGTTTCGCTTTCAGGGGTTAAACGTGTCTAGGTGGTGGTCAACAGCCTCATTGTCGAATCGATCTCCGCAGGGATCTGCCTGTATTCGGCCCACGACGCGGACTCGATCACCGCTACTTCTGGTGCTATCGGTGGCAACGCTGACGGGTGCTGTCGGTCACCGTTTTTATAATGAGCCACAGCTCTCGATCGGTACCCCTGCCCCCCAAACGATTCGTGCACCTGCAGATGCAACGGTGGAGGACCAGCAAGCCACCGAGGATGCGCGCAAGCTGGCTCGTCAAAAAGCCTTTAGCGTTTTTATGGTCAACGAGACGCAGAACGCTCAGGCTCAGGCAAACCTGGAGCAGACGCTAGGAAAGGTGCAAAAGACACGAGAGGCGGCGGGGCCACTCCCCTATGTTGACTCAACGAGTTTATCAACGGCGACGCAAATCTATCTGCGCCGCAGTAGTCAAGGTGAATTTCAAACGCTCATCAAGGGCTTTGGACGTCGTCCTCTAGGCCTATCTCTGGAGGCACAACGGGCCTGGGATGAATTATCTGCCTATCAGCAACAACCTGAACCGCAGCTAGCTTGGGCAGAGTTGATGGCACAACTGATTCAGGTGCAGCGGCAATACCGGGCTGCGGTGCAGTCTAGTCGTCTCCCCTCTTCTAATATTCACCTAATCTTGGCTCCCACCGATCAAGAATGGGATGGCGCGCCTAGTGTTCTCAAAACGGCTTTAAAGCGTATTTTGACTCAGGGAATTCCGCCTGGATTGCCGCCTGACGTTCTGCGGAAGACGATAAAAGTCAACTTGGAAGGTGTGGCTCCTCGGGTGCAGACTGCGGGTGAATCCTTGTTAGAACCTGCATTGATACCAAATCTAAGTATTGATCCAGCGGGTACGCTACAGCGGCGAGAACAATTGGCCTTAAATATTCAGCCGATTCTGGTAAGTGTTCAAAAGGGAGACATTCTCGTTGAGGCCAATAGACCCATTACCCAAGCTAATTTTGCGCTGCTCGATCATTTTGAGCTCAGCAAGCGAGGTATAAACTGGGGCGGTTTGGCTTTGATGGTTGTGCTGGTGAGTGGTGCGATCGCATTGTTCGCGTTGATTCAGGCCCGCACTCGTACTCCGATGTCCCGTCGGGACTACGTGCAGATTCTGCTGCTGTCCCTCACCGTGCCCCTGATTCCCTGGGTTTTTGAACTGAGCTATACGAGTCTCCCGGCAGTGGGGCTATTGGTGGGCAGTTTTTATGGCTCAGCCATTGGTGCAACGGTTATTCTGCTATTGAGTCTCCTTGTGCCCATTGGGTTGGGGGGCGGCTGGGTGACTGTGGTTGCGATCGCATCGGGCAGCCTCGTCGGCAGTATTTTTGCCCGTCAGCCCCGCGCCCGCGAAGAATTAGCGCTCTTGGGCCTCATCGTCGCCGTCACCCAAGGAATCACCAGCTTTATCTTGCTCACCATTACAGGCGTGACCCTCTCTAGTGCCTTAGGCACCGCCGCAACCCTTGGTTTAATTGGCCTCGGATGGAGCATCATTACCCTGGGTATCAGCCCCTACCTAGAGAATCTATTCGATTTGGTGACTCCCATTCGTTTAGCCGAATTGGCAAACCCCAACCGCCCCATGCTCAAGCGTTTAGCTCAAGAAGCACCCGGCACCTTTCAGCACACCTTGTTTGTGGCAACCTTAGCCGAAGCCGGGGCGCGATCTTTGGGCTGTAACGTAGAGCTGGTTAGAACCGGAACGCTTTACCACGACATCGGTAAGATGCACCATGCCCAAGCCTTTATCGAAAATCAGCGCCATGACGACAACTTGCACGAACAGCTTCAAGACCCCTGGGAGAGTGCTGAGATTATTCGCAAGCACGTCACCGAGGGGTTAGTGATGGCCCGGAAATGCCGGTTACCCAAAGCCGTACAGGCTTTCATCCCTGAGCATCAGGGCACAATGGCGGTCTCGTATTTTTATCATCAAGCCCAAGAAATCGTTGCCAACGATCCTGAGCGAGAGGCGGTGAAGAAAGAAGATTTCAGTTATATCGGGCCTATTCCTCAATCGCGAGAAACCGGCATCGTCATGCTGGCAGATTCCTGTGAAGCGGCACTGCGTTCGCTGAAGGATGCAACTCCAGAAATGGCAAAGCAGATGGTCAACAAAATTTTCAAAGCGCGATGGAAGGAAAACCAACTCGTTGATTCGCAATTGACCCGCGAAGATCTAAAAAGTCTGGTCGATGTTTTCGTGGACGTTTGGATGCAGTTCCACCACAAGCGCATCCCCTATCCGATGAGCCATAGCCCCACCATCGGTCGGCAAAATATGTAACACTACCTTCTGGGTCACTCGGAGGGAAATCCCCCTTTTATCGCTACCCGTTTTGAAAATACTAAGGGAAAAAAGATGGCTTTATCAGTGGGAACAGCCGCTCCAGCATTTACGGCTACAGATACCAACGGTCATACGGTCTCGCTATCTGATTTTGCGGGTAAAACAGTGGTGCTCTACTTTTATCCCAAGGATGATACCTCTGGTTGCACAAAAGAAGCCTGCAGTTTTCGAGATAACTATGCTGCCTATCAAGGTAAAAACGTAGCTGTTTTAGGCGTTAGCGCTGATGATGAAGCGTCGCACCAGCAGTTTACTCAAAAGTTTAATCTTCCTTTCCCACTCCTTGTAGACACTGATTGTTCAATTATTAAGGCCTATGACACTGATGGTGGGGGCTACGCAAAGAGAGTGACCTACGTGATTAATCCCCAAGGTCAAATTAACCATGTCTATAGCAGCGTCAAGACTGAGACCCACGCGACTGATATTTTAGGTGATCTCGGCTTGCTGTAAGACTCAGGCCATCTCCTCTCACGCCATCAATCCAGCGGATTATCTGCATACCCCAGCTCTAACAAGCGCTGCTCAACCTTGGCTCGATGGGCTGATTCCCATTCTTCTAGAGATTGAGATTCTTCTCGATCGGATTGTACTTTTGCAATTTGAAAAATGGACTCCTGTTGAGCAGCAGGGATGACCACAATACCTTCTTCATCTGCGACCACAATGTCGTCCGACTCTACTCGAACGCCACCACACTGAATCGTCTGCTGTAAAGAACCCAGTACCTGCTTCTTGCCTGGGATCGGAATCACGCCTCTCGCAAAGACCGGGAAGCCGCAGGCTCTCACTTCGGCAAGATCTCGAACAACGCCGTCAATTACAAAACCAACAATGCCACGTTTCTGTGCGATCGCACAAACATTGCCCCCTGACATGGCGTAGTCAACATCACTGGCCTCCACGACAATAATGCTTCCGGGTGGTGCCCGATAAATCGCAGCATGGAGCATCAAGTTATCGCCAGGGGGACAATGCACCGTGTAGGCGGGGCCAGCAATTCGGGGGATTTGAGGCCACAGCTCTCGGATGCCAATATCCATAAACTGCTCGCGACCCAGCGCTTCAGCATAGGCAGTGGGGGAAAGATCCCTAAACTTTAAATAATCCATCGATCTTCCCCACTGTGGCGCTGCAATTATCCAAGGGCTTTTTCGATGGCGGCTTTGAGATCGGCATCATTAGGCGTTGTTTGTGGCTCAAAGCGCTCAATCACAGCGCCATCGCGACCCAGCAAGAATTTACCAAAGTTCCAGCCAATATCCGGCCCGTCACCCACCAAAAACTGATAGAGCGGACTGCGGTTGGCTCCGTTGACGTCCTGCTTTTCGAGCAGCGGGAAGTTGACGTCGTACTTGCTAGCTGCGAATTCTTTAATCTCTTCAGGACTGCCCGGTTCCTGTTGTCCAAACTGATTGCAGGGCACGCCGATAATGACTAGACCTCGGCTAGAAAATTCATTATTGAGGGCGACTAACCCTTCATATTGAGGCGTCAGTCCGCATTGGCTGGCAACGTTCACAAACAAAATAACTTTGTTCTCTAAGGTCTCTGAGGAGAGAGGACTGCCTTCGAGGGTTGTCAGACTAGTAGGTAGGGGCATAGGTTCAATCGTCACTGCACTTCAGATTCATCTTAGTGGCTTTTCACTTTAGAGGATTTTTATCGCT
The DNA here is from genome assembly GCA_049683515.1 of Thermosynechococcaceae cyanobacterium. Taxonomy (GTDB): domain Bacteria; phylum Cyanobacteriota; class Cyanobacteriia; order Thermosynechococcales; family Thermosynechococcaceae; genus RCC1774. Next base: position 4,819 of record JBAUJD010000945.1, read on the forward strand.
TTAGCTTCGTTCGGAGCTTTTGCCAGATTTTCTGGGCACGTAACTGAGCGATTCGCCCTGATGTCAGCGGTTGAATATTAGAGCGGTGCTTTTCTTTGTGGTCAAAGAACTGATTCACCTCGGTAAGAATCACCTGCAGCCGTTGAATAATATTGTCAGTGCGATACTCGGCTAAAACCTGTTCAGAGATCGACAGGGGCGTAGTGGTAGATATTGCCGCTAAGATCCGCTGCACATCAAATTCACAGGAATAGCCCGCAATTTTGTAACTGTTAAACCCTGGATCGAGGTAGTCTGACAGCCCCCCATTGACGCTGGAGAAAACCTGACAGCCACAGGCAGCGGCTTCCATCGGCTGCAGGCCAAACCCTTCGCTGACACCTTCTCTAGCCCAGTACTCGGCAGAGTCATAGAGATAGATCTTGGCTCGATTAAATAGCTCAGAGAGATCGTCTACAAAGGCATCCAGGACAAAGACATTACACGTTTCCTGTAGGGCCGGAACGAGCTGCTCTAGAAGGTATTGAGAAGATTTACGGGCCTGAACCAGCACGTCAATATCGCGGGACTGACCCCGATTTTGAAACTGATCTGAAATTTGATTGGGCAGGTAGTAGATCAAGGAGTGAGGGGCCAACTGTCCCCAATAGCCCATGGTGTTGCGGCTGACGGTGATGATGGGGGTACTCGCCGGTACCCGAAAGCCATAGCCAGAGCTATGGGCGTGGTAAAGGGTGTGGTGCGATCGCAACTGCTTCGCCAGCTTCGGGACATCAAACCCCCAGCTCAGCACAAAAATCACATCCAGCCGTGGTTGTTGCAGAACATCTGCAAGAAATAACGTGTCTGGCTCTCGTTGCCGATAGGTAACCACCTCTGCCGCACAAACCTGCTGCGCCAAAGCCAAAGCATTGAGTTCAGCGAACAATCCCCCGCAGGCAAACTTGCCAGTGGTACCGGGCACCAGAAAATATAGGGTTCTCATTTTGCAACGATCCTGCACATGAATCCGGTATGGTACGGCATAATCCCACTAAAGACCTTCCTTTGGCAATTCATGAAAACTCAACAGGTATTATTAACGGGCGGCACAGGGGGGCTGGGTCTCGGTGTCACCCCGAAGATTTTAGCAACGGGCGCTGACGTTACGATCCCGTACCGGAATGAATCAGAGGTGACGCGCCTAGGCGATCGCCTTTCTGCTGCTGAACTCGCCCGCATTCACTTTGTAAAAACCGATCTTCTTAACGAATCTGCAGTGGCTGAACTAATCGAAGGGATGCAGCGGGTCGATGTTTTAATCCACTTAGTTGGTGGGTTTGCCATGGGAGCCACCCACGAATTTAGCGAACAAGACTGGATCCAGATGCTAGATCTCAATCTCCGTACTACCTTTTTAGTCTGCAAACACAGTCTGAAGCGGATGCGGCAGCATGACTATGGTCGCATCGTCACGGTGGGATCGCGGGGAGCGGTGCAGCCGTCCGGGCAGCTCGCGGCCTACTGTGCTGCAAAAGCGGGTGTGGTCGCTCTCACTCAATCTATTGCCGATGAAACCAAGGGGACCAACATTACCGCCAACGTTGTCTTGCCCAGCGTTATTGATACCCCATCGAATCGTGCCGATATGGGGGAGGAGCAAGCGGACCAGTGGGTAAAATCTGAATCCTTGGCAGAGGTGATTTGCTTCTTAGCCTCGCAGGCGGCTCAAGATATCAGGGGAGCTGCTATACCTGTTTACGGAAACCTATAGCCTCTAAGACTTTGTACTCCGCCATCGGTGCATAATTGAGGGTAAATCGAGCACTGCGCCTTTGCGACCAGCCTCTGATAGTTGCGGGGTAGGGAGCGACTGAGACAGTTGTGCTATTGCATGTTCTAACTGATGCTCTGAGAGCGGTTCACTACTGTTTGACAACAAAAACTGGGTCAGCACCTGCTTCATCTGTTCTGCACTCTGTTCAGAGTCAACACAGCGGTCCTTCCAGTGCTGTACGGCGGTCTCGTACTCACTGGCTTGCTGAGCCTGCTGTAGAATCTGTTCCTGCATCTCAGCGACCTGTTGCTCAAGCTGCTCTGACCGTTCCTGTAGCGTCTGGGCTTGGGCTTCATATTCTTGGGTTGAATGCTGGAATTGAGCCTGCATAATTCCGGTACTCGACAGCTTCGACTCTAGCCCCGCAATTTTAGTTTGGGCCTTGAGTAAGGTCGAACTCAAATTCTGAATGGCCTGGTTTTTATGAGAATCGCCCTGAGTTGTGGTTTTGAGCGAGTCGATAATCTCCTGCTGCTCCGTCATGGTGGTGCGGGTTTGCTTCAACTGCAGCTCTAGAG
>JBAUJD010000946.1:0-2555 GCA_049683515.1 Thermosynechococcaceae cyanobacterium
CCAAAGCGGTGGGCTGATAGGGTATTTTGCACTCAGAACACACGCGTCGGACCAGACGCTGGGCCACGACACCCAGCAGTGAAGCAGATACCATGAAGGGTTCCACATCCATCTCGGCTAGACGTGCGATCGCACTGGCCGCGTCATTGGTGTGTAGGGTAGTCAATACCAAGTGCCCCGTCAACGCTGCTTCAATGGCTGTCTTCGCCGTTTCCTTATCACGGGTCTCACCCACCAGAATCACGTCAGGATCCTGTCTTAGAAAGGCTCGGAGAATCGAAGCAAAATCCATCCCCTTCTCTCGAATCACCTGCACCTGGGTTAAACCGGGCAGCGTGTATTCAATCGGATCCTCTGCTGTACTGATATTGACGCCGGGGTGATTACATTCTGCCAAGGCAGAATATAGCGTCGTCGTTTTACCTGAACCCGTTGGCCCCGTTACTAAAATGAGACCAAAGGGGCGGCTCACCATCTCCCGAACGATATCAAGACTCTCTGGATCAGAGATCAGCTTATCGAGGCCCAACTGCGTTGAGGAGTTGTCCAGAATTCGCAGTACCACCTTCTCACCGTATCGACTGGGAAGCGTACTGACCCGAAAGTCAATCTTGCGTCCTTGGAAGAGACGGCGAATGCGGCCATCTTGAGGGAGCCGGCGTTCTGCAATATCCAGCTCCGCAATAATTTTAAAGCGAGAAATCACCGCAGGGATAATTTTACGAGGCAACTGATCAAAAGCCTGCATCAGGACACCATCCTTTCGGAAGCGGACCCGCAAAAATTCTTCCTGGGGTTCAATGTGAATATCAGAGACGCTCTCCTGTAAAGCCTTCGCTAGAATCTTATTGACCAGAGTAATGATAGGAGCCGTTCCAGCATCCTGCAGAGCGTCACCCAGATCAGCTTCTAGCTCATCAGTGACCTCTTCGAGGCCCATAATAGCGTCGAGATCGTCTCCAAGATCAATATCAAGGGCCTTCTGCTCAACTTGACTTTGCTTTTCAACCTGTTGGTCCAGATACTTCGCTATCAGTTGCTGATAATCTTCAACCGCAATCACAATACGCTGGAGCGTAATTTCTTGGGGACGCAGAATCCGTCCCAAATCATCCAAGGCCCTCAAATTGTCGGGATCCACCATTGCGACAAGCAAGGTTGACGGTGTTGCCTCTCGATTGAGCATCAGTGGAACTAACTGGCAGCGGCGACAGAGTTCTAGGGGAATTAGCGTGTCGATTAACTCCCCCACCTGATCGGTGGGAATCTGATTAATCTCAGGGTCTAGAGAATCAATCCCGTAGAGAATTTTGAGTTCGAAGAGCTGCTGCCGCTTATACTGGCGCAGTAGCTCAGGGGGTAAGACTTCTCCTGTAATACCCTGCAAAATTTCAATGAGAGAGCGCCCGGACTGTCGGCTTTCTAGCGTCGCCTCTCGGAGCTGGTCTTGATCGACATAGCCCTTGGCAATCAACTTATTCCCAAAGGGTGAAAAGTTTTGCCTGGTAATCAGTGCTCGACGTTGGGAGGGTGAGTTGACCATAGCGTCCAAGAATTAAAAGATGCTGAAATCGTGGATATTAGCTGAATCGTCCAGGCTCTGGAGGAGGAGAGAGCGCTGAGGCTATTGATCTCAGCATGCCCACATTATCTATCGTTCTTTAACCTTGAGAATGAATTACCTCGCTCACGAGTATGGCAAAACTGCTAACGCTTTAGAACTCAGGTGTTGATAGGATGTGGGAGGACTGGATTGGCTAAGCTTAAACGTGCTTGTGAGCATAACAGAAATGATAATAGTGATAACCTAAGGGGGATACGCTATGTTTCTGTACATAATGTAAATAGTTTAAATTGTTGACGGGATCTGAGAAAAAGCATAATGAGTGGTGACGAACAGCAGCATGAGTATCAAGATGAGATGCAGGCAGAAAGCCTCTCTGATCAATCCACTGAGGAGCGGTCTGCTACATCAGGCCCGGAAGAACAAGGTTCTGGTGTAGAGGCTCCCATCGTTGACGACGATACTGTCCCTGAAACGCAGACCACTGTTCTAGATGAGCAAGAGCAATCTGAGGCTGTCTTTGAAGAATCACAGCAAAATCCTGAAGAGGAAGCTCTAAAGCGTCAGATTGAAGATCTAACCGGCCAATATATGCGAATTGCGGCTGATTTTGATAATTTCCGTAAACGAACAGAGCGAGAAAAGTCAGAGCTTGCTCAGCGAGTAAAGCGCGAAACCATTAGTGAGCTGCTTCCGGTCATTGATAGTTTTGAGCGGGCTAAGTCTCATATTAACCCGCAGACAGAAGAAGAAATTAGTATTCAAAAGAGTTATCAGGGCGTTTACAAACAGCTCGTTGATTGCCTTAAGCGGATTGGTGTTGCTCCGATGCGTGCTTCAGGCAAGGTTTTTGACCCGAACCTCCATGAGGCGGTGATGCGGGAACCGACGGATGAGTTTGAAGAAGGGGTGGTGATGGAAGAACTCGTTAATGGGTATATGCTCGGCGACTTGGTTCTCCGTCATGCCATGGTTAAGGTGGCTGCAGAGT
>JBAUJD010000947.1:0-2559 GCA_049683515.1 Thermosynechococcaceae cyanobacterium
GAATACACACGGAGACACCTATATCGTCGGCAAGCTGCTCGGTGCAGCCACACTGGGGTACTACAACATGGCCTATCAACTGGCGATGCTGCCCCTCTACGCCCTCTCTCAGATTAACCACGTTAACTTTTCTGTACTCTCCCAAAAAGACAATCCGGCTCAGCAGCAGTACATTTGCAAAATACTGGAAATCTACACGCTCTTGGCGGCCCCTATTTACGGCACGGGCTTTGTGGTTGCTCCCTGGCTGATTCCTCTCTGCTATGGCTCAAACTGGACCCCTGTGGTCCCTTTATTTCAAGTGGTGTTGGTTTTTGCCTATACCCGAGGGTTTATGTCCATTCTGGGCACAGCCCTTAATGCCTTGAATAAGCCCCACATCAATGCGGCGATTAACTGGGTTTTGGTTCCCCTGTGCATACCAGCTTTTTGGCTCAGCGCTCAGTGGGGCGGCGTGACGGCGGTGGCTGTGACGGTCTCAATCTTGATGGGTGTGGTGGCGACGGTGTGGTTTTGGGTGGCGACCGCTCGTGTGGCCCGCTGGAATCTGGTGGACTTACTCAAGCCAGTTTGCTTGCCGACGCTGACGATCTTGGCTGTGATGGCCGCTGTGATTCACCTGCCGTTTTTGCAGTGGTGGCTACAGCCCATTGTGTTATTGATGGGCTATGGGAGTATTTTGGCGATCGCATCCTGGGGGCGAATCCCTCGTCTTGTCCTTCAAGTGGTGAGGCAATCTTTGGGCAAAGCCTAAAGGGATGGAGCAGTGTATGGGCTAGCGTATCGTGATGAACTATGCCAATCATCTTGGGCTCTATGCAGAAGAGACAGGCGTTAACGGTTTGGCTCCAGGCTACTATCCCCAAGCTTTCACGCATCTAGCCCTCATCAGCGCCGCCTGGAATTTAAATGAAGCCTTGGGAGATCGTTAAGAAACAGCGCGAGTCTCATTCAGAAAGGTGAGGGTGAATGTAGAGCCTTGCCCCAACTGAGAAACCAGATCAATTTGGCCCCCCAGTAACGTAACGAGTTGGGCGACAATTGCTAACCCTAACCCTGTACTTTGCGGGGGATGCTGTTCTTTAGAGCCGGCTTGATAGTAAGGCTCAAAGACATGGGCCTGCTCTTCAGGACGAATGCCTCTGCCGGTATCTCTAACCGTCAATGACCACTGATCTGTACCCGCTTCACAGACAATTTCAACGGTGCCTGCATCGGTATAGCGGAGGGCATTGCTAACGAGGTTGGTAATGATCTGCTGCAGTCGCAAAGCGTCAGACTGGATCTGCTGAGGGGCGCGATCGCAATCGACAATGACGTTAATATTTTCAAGCACCTGCTGGGGCAGCATCGCATCAACAATTCCGCAAATCAAAGGGCCGACGGCTACCGTCGTGATCTCAAGCTCGATTTGTTGGGCATCAAAGCGGGCCATATCTGCCGCATTATTGATTAAGCGGAGAAGCTGTTGGCTATTAACCAATACCCGCTGAATCAACTTAAGGTCAAGGGTATGCACCTGTCCAGTAGCAGAGGATTGCCGCTTTAAAAGTATTTCTGAAAAGCCCATAATGGCGGTGAGCGGATTTTTCAGCTCATGGCTGAGGTGAGAAAGATTTTCTTTTTGAGCGAGGGTTAAGCGGGTCAATTCCTGGTTCGTGAGCAGCAATTGCCCCTGAATCTCTTCGTATTCATCGGTACGCTCTCCGATGTACTCTTCCAATGAAATTGAAATCACCTGATCAAAGACGCCGTTGATGAGCTGCATGGCTTCAAAAAGCTGAGCAGATGAGCCAGACTGTAGATCTGGCGAGAGACTCTGAAACAGAATTTGGCGCAGAAGCTGGTATTCACGCATAATTTCGGTAACATCATAGCCCTGCTGCGCTCGAATCAGGCCATGCTTGATGCTCTTGCCTTCAAGCCTCTCAGATTGATCCGTGAGGGAATGGGTAAGTAGCGTTGCGATCGCCCTCAAGACATGAGGAATGCTGTCGCGCACCGATTGAAATGATAGATTCTGTGCACTTTCGATCTCAATATCTTGACGAACAGCAGCAATCCAGTCTTCTACAATGGAATCCGTTTTTGCTAAGAGCGCTTGGCCGAGATCATTCATGTTCGTTGAGATAGAGAGTCTTTTCTAAGAACAAACCTAGCTCCTTATTTTAGGAGACTTGGGTCTTCTTCAAAATATTGCCTTGTGACATCGGTCAACCAGAAGATCATTTCTAGCGGGCTAATAAAATTTCTATGCTATTGCTGAACTATCCTACCCCCCTTGTTGAAAGTTTTGTAGACGAGGGACATACACTTTTTTTGATTAATCAAGAGCCATCGGCTCCTTGCTCAAGATCTCTGTACTGCAATCGTTTGTTCTTCCCTTCGGTAGACACCGCAAAACCCAAGCAACTCAATCATAGAGAGCTTGGGCTTTAGTTTTTAAGGCAATGCTGCAGATCCTAGTGAGCTATGGCCTCTTGGTCTATTATTGAGGGAAAGCAGATCCGGATGTGCCTGGGCTGGTGTCGGGTGCGCCATTGGGTCCTTGTGTATCGG
>JBAUJD010000948.1:0-5939 GCA_049683515.1 Thermosynechococcaceae cyanobacterium
CCACCAAGGAATTGTCGTTCGCGTGGACTGATTCGCCGCTTCAGGTTCTTCACTCGGTCCATCTTCGGTTTTACTGGTATCGCCGCGCAGAGATTGGGCATAGAGCTGCGGGGCGCGCTGGGTGACGACTTGATCGCCTGCGAACAAGCCTTTCTTGACCTCGACCCAGTTGCCCGACGTTTGACCTAGTGTGACGCTAACGGGTTGAAACACCGATCCATTTTGAATAAACACAAGCGTCTTTTTATCGTTGGTTTCCACCACTGCCGACTGCGGAATTGCCAGCAAAGCCTTGTCAGTACGGCTAGTAAATACTTCTAAATTGGCAAACATACCGGGCTTCAGTACACCGTTGGGATTACCCAGCTCAGCTTTAACGGGCACCACTCGGTTCTCGCCTACGACTGCTGGCTCAATCAAACTGACCCGCCCTTGAAAGGTGCGATTGGGTAAACCGTTCACCTTAGCCTCTACTGCTTGCCCGGTCTTGACTTGGGCGATATCTTTTTCGTAAATGTTGGCTGTAACTAGCACCCTGTTGTTGTTCAGAATGCTCAGAATCGGCTTACCGGCATCTTCCCCTGATTCGCCGAGGGTGGTGTTTTGATTGGCAACGGTGCCGGAGATCGGGGCGGTAATGGTGAGGGTGCCGTCAGCATTGGGTTGAGTGCCAAGCTGTTTGAGGCGGGCTTGATAGGTGCCATCGCTGAGCTTTAAGCGAGATTTAGCGACCTGGAGCGCTGAGTAAGACCGCTGCAGTTGGGCATCGGCTTCTAGAAACTCTAAACGACTGGCGGTGCGGGCGGTCACGGCTTGGGCGTCTGCCAGTTCGGTCTTCGATTCTAAGGCTTGGCGGCGGGGTAAGGCTCCGGCAGTGGCTAGCTCTTGATCACGGCTGTATTTCTCTTGGGCAAAGGCCAGTTGAGTGCGGGCCTGCTGCAGGTCAGCTTTGGCAATCTGCTGCTGGAGATCGTAGTGTTTACGGGCTAAAGCGACATTGGCCTGGGCTTGTTGGATGTCTGCGATCGCTTCCGCTCGATTCACCTGCGAACTAACCCGCAGCTCTGCCAGTTCTGGACTCGACAGAATGGCGACAGCTTGACCCGCCTGCACCTGAGTTCCTGGACGGACCAGCAGCTTCGTTACGGTCCCCTTGACGGGGGTGGTTACTTCTACACGCTGATTAGGTAGGGTTTCAATTTGACCTGTGGCTTTAATCCCTACGGCTAACTGCTGTCGCTTCACTAGCTCTACTTTAAGATCCAGGCGCTGAGCGGTCTCGGCATCAACCTGAACGGCTCCTACAGAGGGAGTGGCTTCGTTGCCACCCTTGAACTCATCCCCATGTCCGGCGTGGGCCAAGACTAAACCGGCACCAGTGGTCAACAGTCCTAAACTCAGGATTGTCGTCATCGCGTGGCGTACAAAGGGATAGCGCTTAGGAATAGACATAATGCAAAGCTTCTTTGAACTGCAGGTCATCGCTGACCACCATTAGATGCATCAATGCTAAATAGAACGAGTACATTAATCAGGCAGAGAGAACGCCAACGAAGAGCTGGAAGCGGACTCCGTTGGCGATGGTGTGGTGTAAGGAGCCTCAATTGACTCTGTATTCAAGCTAGGGCAAGAAAGTGAAATCAAGATGAGATGAGTCAGCATAGAGCAGTTATTTCTGGTACCAAGCCTTTCGCCACTTCTGCATCTGATCGATTTCGGTTTGCTGTGAATCAAGGATGGCTTGAGCCAGCTTTTTAATCTCGGGCCGCTTAGATTTTGTCAGCACATCTTGAGCCATCACGACAGCGGCCTCATGGTGGGGCACCATGCCGTTGATAAACCGGAGGTCAAAGTCAGCATCTGCTTTGCCTAAGTCTTGCTCCATACTCATAGCCTTCATTTGCTCTGCAGACATAGGCCTCATGTGATTACCTTCAGCGTGCCAAGCCATTGGGGTATCGCTGGCCTGCGGGTACCAGTCTTTGCGCCACTGCTTCATTTGGGCAATTTCTTGATTTTGAGCGGCAATGATGGCGCTGGCTAACGTTTTCATTTCTGGGCGCTGCGAGTTTTCTAGAACAGCTTTAGCCATGACCACGGCCCCCTGATGATGGGGAGTCATAGCGTCAATAAACCGGAGGTCTAGATCTGCATCTGCCGGACCCAAATCCATTGACATATCGTGACTCATACCTGCATGGGGACTCTCACTACTTTGATGAGTTTCCATTGCTGGGTTGGGGGATTGGGCCTGGGTTTGTGAAGTTGCGGTGCAGCCTGTCAAAGCACCGCCAAGGAGTACAAATCCGAGTAGACCGGATGAAATCGCAAACATCCTGCGATTGAGGATGGGTTTACCCTTATTCATTCTGTTTCAATTCCTGATTGCGCGGGGACTAAGTTATCACCAGAGCTGGCGAACTAGTCCTCATATCTTGGCAAAAGATTATGAAATCAGAATGAGATGGCTGACAATGCCGCTCATTGGCATCCTCTAGACCAATCCGTTTCAAATTGTTGATCATAATGGGCAGTCCCAAGCGTACCAAGTCTGGCAGGGTACAGCGTTAAGGCCAGCAGGCGAGACGGTAAGGATTCAGATTCCTTTCAAAGATTTCGCTGGAATGAAATAGCTGTTGCTCATTCATGATCTAAATTGAGACGATAGCCAATGCCATAAATGGTCTCAATGGCATTATCGCAGCCATGTTCAGAAAGCTTACGTCGCAGTTGACGCATGAGCGCGGCCACCACATTACTGATGGTATCGGCCTCCGACCCCCAAAGCTGATTGAGGATCTGATCGCGGCTCACAATCTGCGTGGGATGCTGCATGAAGTACTCTAAGAGCTGAAACTCTTTGTGAGTGAGGAGGACGGTTTGCGATGCTTTCCCCTCAGCATCAGCACCCTTAGTATCAGCAATAGAAACATTATGAGTCCCATAGTCCAAAGTGAGTTGACCGACTTGGAGCTGTTGGGGTTGAAAGTGAGGAGATCGCCGCTGCAGCGCCCGCAGTCGGGCCAGCAGTTCAATTTTGCGGAACGGTTTAACGAGATAATCATCAGCCCCTGCGTCTAACCCCTCTGCCGTATCTTCAGGGCGATCTTTTGCGGTGAGCATCAACACGGGTAGAGGGCTATTTTGCGCACGTAGGCGTCTACATAGCTCCACACCAGAGAGTTCTGGCAACAGCCAATCGAAAATAGCTAGGGTGTATTGTGTCCACTGATTCTCTAGATAACCCCAAGCTTCTTGGCCGTCCTGCGCCCAGTCCACGATATAGGCTTCTTGAGTGAGGGTTCGCACAATTGCAGCCCCTAAATCTGGTTCATCTTCGACCAGCAGCACTCGCATGACTGTTACAGAGAAACCGTTGAAATCAGGGGACAGATATCGCTCGGTTGAGGATGGGGTTGAGTTTTAGCCCAGCGATCGCGATAGTCCTCAAGCTCTGCTTTGAAAGCAGTCATTTGTTGGATCTGGGCCTCAAGCTGTTCGATCTTGTCCTGCAGCAGCGACTGAACAAACTCGCAGGGTACATCTCCCCGTTGATGAACGTTCAGCACCTCATGGATGTCGTCTAGGGAAAAGCCTAGAGCCTGAGCCTTTTTGATGAACTGTACCTGCTGCACGGCCTCTTCCGGGTAATAGCGGTAGCCGTTATCTCCTCGATCTGACTGCAGCAAGCCTAGGCTTTCGTAGTAGCGCAAAGCTCCGACCGCAATGCCGGTCTGTTTGGAAACTTCGCCAATTCTCATACGGGTTGCAATTGTCATTGAGTCGTCCTCACCGAGCAACTAATCTAAGCTTAAACTCTACAGCGAACTATAGGGTCAAGATCGTCAAAGTTCAAAAGATTTCTGAACACACTCTTGATTCTGCTCTTAGCCCCTAGAGAGGCTGCTGAATCGCCATGTATAGGCCCAATTCATCCTTGATAAATAGCACGCAGATAGTCAATATTTTTCACCACATTTTAGTTCATAAAAAATCATCGTAAGGAATGCACAAGATTATGAGATCAGGATGAGATCGCCCTATTCAATACGATAGATTTTGCCTTCCTAACTTTCGATAGAGGCACCCACAGATATGAAATTTTAGGGTGTACACATCAAAGAACTTAACTAAAAATCCAATGACTATTAGAGATAGTGCGATCGCAAGCCATACAGATACTAGGCAGCACGGTGGAATGCAGGGAAGCTACATCAAGTTCTTTGCCATGATTGGCACCTCCATCGTGACGATGTTTTTCTTGATGTATCTGCATTCCTATCAAATTCTCGATCATGCTTGGTTTAGCGAAACGCGGGTCTTTATGGCCCTGATTATGGGTGCCGCGATGATGGTGATCATGCTGGCGTTCATGCTGAATATGTATAAGAGCAGAAAAGCAAACATCGCCATCTTTTTAAGTGCCATCGTGCTATTTGGGGCAGCATTATGGCTGGTGCGTAGTCAGGTGACGGTGAGCGATGTCGATTATATGGAAGGCATGATTCCTCACCACTCCATTGCAATTTTAACGAGCACACGGGCACAGATTAAGGACGGTCGCGTCCGCGAACTGGCGGATGAAATTATCAAAGCACAACGTAGAGAAATCAATGAGATGGAGTGGTTGATTTCTGATATTAGAGAAAACGGAGTGGCAAAGACGCCAACCGAGGTAGAGGTGAGACCGCTGCCAGACTTTTCCTCAAGCCCCGAATAGATATCCTTGACCCTCTAGTCGGCTAGAGAGTTTAGGTTAGTGATCTAAGGAAAAAGTATCTGAACAGGAAGAAGAACAATGCCAAATACAATCGCAACCAAGGAACCTGTCAAAGTCTATCGGATGTCAATGCCAGAGCATGAATGTCCTTGGGGACTTAAAGCCATCAACTTGCTCGATGAGCAGGGGATTGAATTTGAAGACCACAAGCTGCGCTCTAAAGCCGAAGTCGAAGAATTCAAAGCTAACCACAACGTCCCGACCACACCCCAAATTTTCTTCGGTGATGATCGCATCGGCGGCTATACCGATTTAGCTGAACGCTTTGATGTCGAAGCAGAGTCCGCAGACTATTCCTACACACCCGTCATTGCTGTTTTTTCAACGGCTGGACTCATCGCTCTGGCTGCTTCTTTGGGAATGACAGGTCTGATGGGCGTTTCACTCTCCATGCTGGCCTCACTAAAGCTGATGGATCTTGATGCCTTTGTCGAAGGCTTCCAAAAGTACGACCTGATCACCAAGCGATTCAAGCCCTACGCCAAAGCTTACCCATTCGCCGAATTATTAATCGGTCTTGGCTTTTTGTCTGGACTGGTGCCGCTCGTCACTGGAATTAGCTCATTACTGATTGGCACCAGCGGTGGCATCTCAGTTTTCAAGGCCGTTTATATTGATAAGCTAGCGCTCAACTGTGCTTGTGTGGGGGGCAACACTAAAACACCCTTAGGTATCATCAGCTTTGCAGAGAATGCAATCATGGCTGGTATGGGTGCTTTTCTGATTTTCACGGCAGTCAACGGAGACCAACCCAAATCTGCTGGAAAGCCCGAGTTGTTAACACCTGCGATCGCTCAGCTTCACAACGACCCTTTCAAGTCAGCCCACGATTAGGGCCAGTAGAATTTTCGTATACTTGAAAGCAGTCCTATGATCGATGCTCTTCCCACAACCTGAAAGCACAATGACGATTGCCACCTCCCGACACTTAACGTTTGAGGACTATCTCGACTATGACGATGGCACGGACAATCGCTATGAGTTGGTGCAGGGAGAATTAATCGTAGATCCCGATCCCTTTGGGGCGGCGAAATATATTAGCAGTCCGAAGTTGCCAACGGTCAGTGTCTATTACCTGGTGGATGGAGTGTATTAGGTAAAACGGTTTCAAGGAACAAGACCTTCGCCAAATCATGAGGAATTTTCAACACTGTTTCTA
>JBAUJD010000949.1:0-1775 GCA_049683515.1 Thermosynechococcaceae cyanobacterium
CACTGATGGTCAACAAGGGCGGGGCTGTCGCTGGGTTACTGCTAAACTGAAAACCATCGTCAAAGGCAATCCCGTTGGCGGTTGTTCCCACAAAGGAGCCTTCGATCAGAATGGATGCATTGGGACCGAGAATCACGCCATTGGGGTTCAGCAAAAACAGATTCGCGGGGCCATCGACGAATAGGGTGCCATCGACCCGAGAGAGAGATCGCCCCGTCACCCGCGCGAAGATATTGCCAATGCCTGCATCTGGGGCAAAGACGGTGGTCTGCCCTTCGGGGACCGAAAATTGCGAAAAGCGAGCGTCTTAGAATTGGTTCTTCAGCCAATCCAATAGGCTTGATCCACCCCACACAAGAGACACGATAATAGAGGTCGATAAAATTAGGCCACACAAACAAACCCCTAAACCCCCCAGGCTAATGGCACCATCATCTTCTAACAAGCCGAAGCCCGTCACAAAAATTCCCATCGCGGGTAGCGTGTTGGTTCCTGGAATCGGAATCATCATAGAGATGGCCATGACGGCGATCGCACACCCCAGCACAATTCGCCCTACCGTCGTCGTACAGACCGGTAATAGGCGAGGCCGTGCAATGGCCTCAATCCGCTTCAGCCACGGTAGTCCAGCCTTCAGTAAAGATTGGACTTTGGGCAACGGCATTTCATAGTTTGCAAATCTCTGGGGTACCCAGGGCTGCTGAGCACCGATCACTAACTGGGCCGCCAATAAAAACAGCACAATGCCAAAGGGCACTGAATAGCCCGGAGCCGGAACTGGCAGCGCTGAAGGCAGTGAGAGCAGAACAAATAAGAATCCGAAGACTCGCTCGCCTGCGATCGCTAATACATCCTGTAGGGTCACAGTAGGACCGCGCTCAGCTTCTATAAATTCACGCTGGAGTTCAGCAGATAGACGGGCCATAGAACAGCGTCACAACGGTATAGAGGCTCTATCGTATCAAAATGAGGCCATCTGCTTCTAGAAAAGTCTCAGACGGGAATATTTCGCCATGGCTAAGTATTAATACGGGCTGAACAGAAGAGACTTTGCTACAATTTCGACATTGAGTTTTTTAAACTAAATTTTAGTTCAACTCAGAACCCATCAAGGACTAGAACGCTGGCATTCGCACAGCACATCAAGTCGAAGGGTCAAGATCTAGTTCTGTATCTGAATTAGGCTTTGATATGGAACCCTTTAGAGACCCATTGAACACAGCAACCAGCAAAGGATCACAATGACTACACAAGTAATGCCCAAGCCTCAAACCGGCACCGCTCAGGACTACAAAGTCGCGGATATTACCTTAGCGGAGTGGGGGCGCAAAGAAATTGCCATTGCTGAAGGTGAAATGCCTGCGCTAATGACCATCCGGGCCAAGTACAAAGACAGCAAACCCTTGGCCGGTGCAAAAATCATTGGTTGCATCCACATGACCATCCAAACCGCCGTTCTGATTGAAACCCTGCAAGAGCTAGGCGCAGAGGTACGGTGGTCTTCATGTAATATTTTCTCAACCCAAGATCATGCCGCCGCCGCCATCGCCGCTGCTGGCACCCCTGTCTATGCCTGGAAAGGTGAAACTGAAGAAGAATATATGTGGTGTATTGAGCAAACCTGCCACACCCCCGAAGGCGAGCTATGGGATGCCAACATGATCCTCGACGATGGCGGTGACCTCACCGGCCATATCCATGAGGTCTATCCTCAGATGCTGACTCGCATTCACGGCGTCACTGAAGAGACCACCACCGGCGTCCACCGTCTGCTC
>JBAUJD010000950.1:0-5749 GCA_049683515.1 Thermosynechococcaceae cyanobacterium
GAGATCGCATCTCCCACAACACTCCCTTGAAGACACAAAATAGGCACATTGGCAGGCCGCTAAAACGGTTGAGTTTCAGTGGTTGCCAGCCGCTGCAGATACTGGCCGTATCCGGTCTTCAGTAAAGCTTGACTGAGGCGGAGCAGTTGGTCTACGTCAATATAGCCCATTCGGTAGGCGACCTCTTCAATACAGGCAATTCTCAATCCCTGACGCTGCTCTATCGTTTCAACGAATACTGAGGCCTTCAGCAAACTTTCGTGGGTGCCAGTGTCGAGCCAAGCAACGCCCCGACTCATGCGCTCCACCTGCAGTTGCCCCTGTTCTAAATAGGCTCGGTTGATGTCGGTAATCTCTAGCTCTCCCCGCGCTGAGGGCTGCAGACCCGCTGCAATCTCAATCACCTGATTGTCATAGAAGTACAGGCCAGTCACGGCATAGTTCGATTTCGGCTGCTGGGGTTTTTCTTCAATACCGATGACTTTGCCCTGTGGGTCAAATTCCAAGACGCCATAGCGCTCTGGATCTTGAACCCAGTAGCCGTAGACAATTCCCCCTGACTGCAGATGCTGGCTTTGCTGCAGCCTCTCGGCTAGGGAATCTCCGTAGAAAATGTTATCCCCCAACACCAAAGCAACGCTGTCTTGATCAATAAAAGAGCGACCAATAATGAATGCCTGGGCGAGTCCTTCTGGGTGGGGCTGCGCTGCATAGTGAATATTGAGGCCCAGATGGCTACCGTCTTGAAATAGACGCTCAAACAATGGCAAATCTTGGGGCGTCGAAATGAGTAGAATATCCCGGATGCCCGCCAACATGAGCGTCGATAGCGGATAGTAAATCATCGGCTTGTCATAGACAGGCATCAACTGCTTAGAGATGACCCGAGTAATGGGATAGAGGCGCGAACCTGTTCCCCCCGCTAAAAGAATGCCTTTCATTGTCGCTTGCCCCCTTGATGTGCCGCGATAGTGCCCTGCTCAACGCTTCAATCAGACTCTGCTCCCTCTGCCCCATTGGCGTCATGGTTATAGAGCAGCGTTGCTTCGACGAGTTGTTCACCGCGCTGCGGCTTTAGCAGTTGCTTCCCCGCTCCTTCCTTGCCTGCGATCTGTAAATTTGCGGTGGATAGGTAGGCGATCCGGTCTTGATCGGTGGTGACGAGAATGTCTGCTTCTGCAGGTGCCGGTAGTGCCGCAATCAGGGTATCGGCTTTGGTAGCAAACTGCATAGCGGAGCCACCCACGTCGCCTAACTTCCCGATTCTGAAAAAATCAATGGGCAGACGTTTGCAGTAGCCTCGACCCGAAATGAGCGTTAGGTCACCGTCGTCATTGAGAGCCACCATACCGACGATTTTTTCTTGTTTGCGAAGGCGTAAGGCTCGGTTTCCTTGAGCGGTGCGCCCCATTTCTGGCACTTCTGATATTGGGATCCGCAAGATGCGGCTGGTGGAGGTTGCGATAGCAACTTCCCTCTCTGCCAACACCGGCACCACCCACCGGAGCTGATCATCATCCTTGAGCTTAATGGCCCCCAATCCCCGCGCCGTAATTTCAGTAAAGTCTGACCAAGGCAGCCTCTTGATGCGTCCCTGTGCCGTCAGAAAGATCAGGTTCGAGGCCGGATCAATGGCCGTTCTAAAAAAGCAGGTCGCGATTTCTTCTTGGTGGGCGCTCTCAGGCTGCAGCGTCATCAGCGGTACCCCGCGCGCCTTCGTTGATGTAATAGGCACCAACTGGAGCGGCACCTGATAGGCTTTGCCGCTATGGGTAAAGGTCACCAGTTCATCATCAAGCTTTGTTGTATAAAGCTGGAGCGGCAGATCACGGGGCTGTTCTTGCCAGTCTGCCGTATGCGGGCGAGGTCGGGGCGTCACTCTGAGGGCGCGCACATAGCCCCGCTGGCTCACCTCCACCGTCACCGGATCATCAGCGGAGTAGACCACTGGTACCTTAGCCGCTTTGCCAAAATGAAGGTGGGTGCGGCGAGCATCTTTGTGCTGCCGCTTCAGCGCTCGTAGATCTTGCTTGAGCGCTTTAAAGAGTTCAGTTCGGCTCCCGAGCAGGGTGTCTAGATCTTCAATCTGGCGGGTCAGCTCTTCAAATTCTTCCTGCAGGCGCTGCTGCTCTAGCCCCGTGAGTCGCCGCATCGGCATCGATAAAATAGCGTCGGCTTGGCGATCGCTCAAGTCAAGCTGATTTTGCAGTTCATATTTGGCTGTCGTGCCATCTGCTGCCGACCGCAGAATTTCAATCACGTCATCTAAATGACCGAGGGCCGATCTTAGACCTTCCACTACATGAATACGGGTTTGAGCCTGCTCTAACTGATGGCGGTAGCGGCGGGTCAGCGTTTCTTCTCGAAAGTCAAGAAACGCCTGCAGGACTTCTTTGAGAGACAACTGCACCGGCTGATTGTCAACAATCGCCAGCATAATCACACCAAAGTTCGACTGTAGTGGCGTCAGGCGATAGAGGTGAGAGAGCACCACTTCAGGGTCGCTTTCGCGTTTAAGCTCAATCACGACCCGCATCCCATCGCGATCGCTCTCGTCCCGTAAATCGGCAATCCCCTCGAGACGCCCCTGGCTAATCAAAGACGCAATCTTCTCGATGCACCCCGCCTTATTGACCTGATAGGGCATCTCTGTCACCACAATCACCGGACGGCGGTGGCGACCCCGTCCCGGCTGCACCTCTTCAATGCGAGTGACGGCCCGTACCGTGATGCTGCCCCGTCCCGTCTCGTAGGCATCTTTAATCCCGGCCCGGCCCATAATTTCTCCTCCCGTGGGGAAGTCAGGGCCAGGGACAATCTTGAGGAGTTCTTCGTGGGTTAGTTCGGGGCGGTCAATCAGGGCAATTAAAGCATCTACAATTTCTCCCAGGTTATGGGGCGGAATGTTAGTCGCCATCCCCACCGCAATCCCTGAGCAACCGTTGAGAATCAGCATCGGAAGCTGAGCCGGGAGCACCGTCGGTTCCTGCTGTGAATTATCGAAGTTACCAACAAAGTCAACGGTTTCTTCGCCAACATCTTCGAGTAAACCGATATTGCCAAAGCTAGAGAGCCGCGTTTCGGTATATCGCATCGCAGCGGGGGGATCATTATCCACCGAGCCAAAGTTCCCATGCCCCGCCACCAAAGGATAGCGGCTCGAAAAGCTCTGCACCATCCGCACCAAAGCGTCATACACCGACTGATCGCCGTGGGGATGATATTTACCTAAAACATCCCCCACCACACGGGCGCACTTACGATAGGGACGATCCGGCGTTAGCCCCAGTTCATGCATGGCATAGAGAATACGACGATGAACCGGCTTGAGGCCATCGCGGACATCGGGCAGCGCCCGCCCCACAATCACGCTCATCGCATATTCTAGGTAGGACTGTTCCATCTCGGTGCTCAGGGCGGTGGCAATCACCCGACCTTTCGAGAGCAGATTTAATTGTTTTGCCATGGGTGATGATAGTCCTAGTTAAGGGGCGTAGCCCCTTGCAATGGGTATAAGGGTAACGTTGGCAGAATACTATACCTAGCCCTAGCTTGACGAGTGTTCAGTTTGCCTTCAGCATTGATCTTGGCCAAGATTCGCCTTGAGTTGGAACGGTACCCCTAGAATATAAAGAGTAAAAGCTGAGGTCGTATCGCACCATTACTATGCCCTTTCTTCTCCTATGTCTGATCGGCTTGGCTATTCCTGCCACGGCAATCCTATCGGTCCAGAATGCTTCAGCCGTCACGATTCAGTACTTATTTTGGCAGTCTGTTCCTTTACCTTTGGGCCTGGTTCTAGCCTTTGCCATCAGTAGCGGTTTGCTGCTGGTGGCTTGCCTTCGTCCCCTCATGCTCCGTAGGGCGGCACCGAGTCGCGATCGCACCATCTTTGACCTCGAAGATTAGTCTGATCGGATCAGCATAATCGGGATCCTTTTGACCCTGACCATCGTGGGCAAATTCAGCCCCAAAACGTCAGATTTCTTTACGGCGAAAACAGGTTTTTGTCAATGTCCGTAAGAGTTTTATCGTTTCGTAACACAGGGTGAAACGTTCTCTAGCACTTCATGATAAGCTCGAATCAAAGTTTATATTCGGCTGTGCAGTTCGCTTAATGACTATTCTAAGCTTGTCTCCGAATCTAACTGGCACCTTCTTTTGATTCTGGAGATTGTTCATGTCAATTTATATCGGGAACCTGTCCTACGACGCAACTCAAGATGATCTGAGTCAAGTGTTCGCAGAATACGGAACGGTAACGAGCGTCAAGCTACCCACAGACCGAGAAACAGGCCGCATGCGTGGCTTTGGTTTTGTAGAAATGTCTGCCCCTGCAGAAGAGGATGCGGCCATTGAAGCCCTAGACGGGGCCGAATGGATGGGGCGTACCCTCAAAGTCAATAAGGCTCGCCCAAGGCAGGGCGGTGATGGTGGCGGTGGTCGCCAGTTCTAGTCTTGAAATCCTCTCTGAATTGACGAACTTAAACATCAAGATCTCAATGGCGGTCAACTCTTGATGGATAAAACAATTGATAAAACAGCCGTGACAGATATCTGCCACGGCTGTTTCATAAAATCCTGTTTGAGCCGGAGGCAGGGCTAGCAAGCTTAAGTCTTCGACGGACCCAAGCGTTGGTGAATATCTTGCAGATGCTGGTCGTTGTGGACGGGCAAGCGAGGCTGAGGCAACTCAGTATTGGGCCAGCCTGGTAGATCATGACAGGGACAATCAGAAGAAGCCACCCCAGCATTGGGAACCGGAACCGGCATTGCACAGCGACCGCAGTCGATAATATCCCACTGCTCACTGAGGAGTTGCTCCACAGTCAGATCAGTCCCCTCTAAGTAGCACTCGCCAGAGTGAGATGAACAGATCGCTTGCCAGGACGCTTCAAATTCTGAGCTGTACTGGTCTCCGGCTATAACCGTCTCAGGCTTCATAACGGATTGTCCGCCTTGAATCATAAGACCTTTGCCTAACTGAAGCCAGTGAGCTAAATATTGTTTAACCTGTATTGTGTCAGCCATAGTGGCCCTCGTTGAACAAAGAGATGCTGATCCTAAATTTCTTACCTGTCATCTTAGCTCAACGGATCAGAGGCTAGAAATCCATACAAAGCTTGCTTGACGTCATGTAGGGTAGAGGTTATCGCAGCCTAATCATTGAATGACTCAGGGATAGAAGTGCCTAAAGCTTTAAGATTTAGAGCGTATCCCGCCGTTACTAAATACACGGCATCTGCACATTTGCCAATTTGTCGGGTTAATCGACCGAGGCGATCGCGAAAGCATCGACCTGCAGGGTAGGCAGGAATAACCCCCCACCCCGTCTCTTCAGCCACTAAAATCACCGTCGCAGGGCAGGTTTTAAGGCTGTGGCATAGTTTCTCCGAGGTCTGTAGCCACAGATCTTCGTCTTGATCTAAAACATTGGCGAGCCAAGTCCCTAGCGAATCGATGAGCAGGCAGGTGTTAGGTGTTGCTTTCTCAATGGCGTTGGCGAGGTTGATGGGTACTTCGAGGGTAGTCCAATCAGCAGGGCGGCGTTGACGATGTTGCTGTACCCGCGTCTGCCAGTCTAGATCCTGCTCACTGCAGTAGGAGGTCGCAATATAGATAATCGGCTTGCGCGCCTTTACGGCAAGGGCTTCAGCCCACTCACTTTTGCCAGATCGGGCTGGGCCGGTGACTAAAATGATGGGTTGATGATGGTCGAGAGATGCGTTCATGGGGCGGGTCTATCACC
>JBAUJD010000951.1:0-6969 GCA_049683515.1 Thermosynechococcaceae cyanobacterium
TGGTCAAGGTCGTGGACGTTCATCAGCGGTGGCTCTAGTGCTTTGAAAAAGCATACCGAAGTATTCCTCAAATCTCTCAACTAACCTGCGGAATGTCCGACCTCAGCCTAGAGAGAGTGGGCTGATCTTCATTCAAGCGCTCAAGAAAATCAGCAAAGATGTTCTTGCAGAGGCTGAGCCACATCTGTTGATGGCAGCTCTCTATTGACCTTCATTGGCATAGGTCCAGAGCAGCCATGGCAAACTAAAGCCTGCTCCGGTCTTGTCGATAAAAGAGCGAGAATACAGTGACTCCACCCCTTCGATCAGGCTTATGGGTTTGTGGCTTAAAGTCATTGCCTGCTCTAAGTCTTGAAGCGAAATCAACTCAGGGGATGTCCATAGGTTTTCTACGATAAATCTTTCTGTCTCTGATAGACGACCAAACTGCTGATTCAAAAAATTGCGCACAGCGCCATAGATGAGATTACCTTGGCCTAAGAACTCAGAGACGTTTGAGTTAAATAGATCGATAACGGTTGCTGAGACAACCTTCAGAAAATAGGGATTACCCGCATACCGTTCTACCAGTTGATCCAGGTTTTTATTTTGACTCGATAGGCCAAATGCCTCAAGGCATTCTCTACCGGCTTGGTTTTCTAGCCCCTTCAAGTACAGCGTCCGAACAGGACAGATGGGCGTATCTCTGAACGCAGAACCGATGGGTCGTTCACGGCCAACCACGATCACACAGCTTTGATGCTGATTCTCACTCAAGCGTCGCAGCAGCAACCCATAGGAACGATAGGATTTCTCATAGGCTCTCGAAAGTGACTCACTCTGCAATACACAGGACCAGTCATCAATGACCAGCAAACATCGATGTTGTTGAAAAGCCTGAAGGAGTAAAGATATTTTGTCATTCGGGGCATGAGGAAGATTTTCTAGCTCCTGATCCCATAAACGGCCCAGTAAACCATTAATCAGAGTGTCAAAGTCAGGGGTATCTCGGAGCGATCTCCAGATTAAACAGTCAAAATGCTCAGCAACCTGCTCGACACAATTGACGGCTAGGGCCGTTTTACCGACTCCACCAAAGCCAAAGATACCGACGAGCTGTTTGCGATCGCGAACAATCGCCGTCTTTAGCAGTGCCAGTTCCTGCTGACGACCTGCAAAAACAGAGACAATCGGTGCCTCTCCCCAGTCACAAATAAGCTTATCTGCTGCGATGGAACTACTCGTCGGCCCAGAAGCAGGTAAGATTCTGGCAGCCTGTTCAGCAGCCTCTACGCTTTGATACTCCTGAAATCGTCGCCTCAGGACAGAGCAAAAATTATGCTTTGAGATCGGTTCTCCGAGCTGCAAGGATAATTTTCGCCATAGCTTATGACCGACATCCTTAAGATAGTCAGAATCATATCCGTGGCTGTCGGCAATTTGCTGATAGGTCCGTCCTTGCCAAGACTGCAGAAAAACAGTTGTTTGGGTATTTGTGAGATCAAGATTGGGGAGCAACCCATGGAGCAAGGCTAAAGAATCATGGAGTTCAGAGTGATCCCCAGCCAATGCATCCCCTTGAAAGGGATCTGAGATCTTACTTCTCTCAAGTCTGATATCACTCTCTTCTTGATACACGTTCTTAGGTCTATAGAAAGACTGCATAATTCATATACCTTTTCATAAGTCCTACTCGATCAGCGATCGATGCTGTGCCGAGCGACTCTATTTCGTTTAATTCCGAGGCCCACAATTTAAGGTCTACGCAAGCCGTTGAAGCCAGGATCATGGTTAAAGGCAGATCAAGAGAGACGCAAATAGACTTGGCTCTATTGGATCGCTCTGTGGATTAAAGGATTCGTCATCGCTACATTTGTAAAGACAAGTACAGCCACCATCCTTCAGAAACGTCCCCTCAATCACAACGGAAGAGCCAATCCCATCTTCTTAATCCCCCAAGAAATATGGATGTGCTGGCTCCTTAACCGGTCAGCACTAGAGGGCTTTGGCCCAGATGATTGACATGAGCTTGCAGCTCAGAGTTTTTGTTGCTACAGATATCAACCTACATTTTACCTGGACAACGTCATCAATGTCACCTTGTGTAATAGATCCA
This sequence comes from Thermosynechococcaceae cyanobacterium, assembly GCA_049683515.1. Classification (GTDB taxonomy): domain Bacteria; phylum Cyanobacteriota; class Cyanobacteriia; order Thermosynechococcales; family Thermosynechococcaceae; genus RCC1774. Next base: position 2,096 of record JBAUJD010000951.1, read on the forward strand.
GACACAAAAGTCAGCTCAATTGCGCCCGTACTGGGTCTGTTGAGCCGACTTTATCGGTGACCACAAAGACTCTGTGCAGGAGGCAAAAGCGCTAGACATGAAGGCAAAGAATCCTTCTCTGTCGGTATCTACAGCTATTTCATTCTAGGGACATGGCCTTTACTGAGTGAGCATTTTGACGAGCTTTCAATGATGGGTGCTGAGGGTCTGTTGAGAAGGTCTACAGATGGCGATCGCAAAGATTTTAGGTAAGATAGTTTTGAGTATTAGTCAAGTAAATCAACGGACTCCGTTGAGAGCCGTCATCGCTAGGTAACGTCATAGATGCCGAAAAATCGATCATCCAAGTTATCTTCACTGAGAAAAGGTAATGATTTTGGTGGGGATACCACTGAGATAGTGCCTCTCTTCCCGACGGGCCTCTACAATGCCGAAGATCAGGAGGGAGGGCTTGATCTTGGTCAGCTCTTTTCTGTGCTGCGGCGACGGTGGCTCACGATCACGGTGATCACGGTGGCGGTGGCATCGGCAACACTATGGTGGAGTAAAACGCGCGACCCAATCTATATTGGCGAATTCCAAATTCTGATTGAGCCAGTGACGGCAGAGAGTGAAGTGGTCTCTGCGATCGCAGGTGAGAGCCCAGATGTGCAGTCTCAAGGCTTAGGTAACACCCAGGCATCGAAAGCTGTAATTGACTATCCCACTCAGATTCAAGTCTTACAGAGCCGCAAACTTTTGACACCTGTTGTAGAGAAAATGGAAACGCAGCTTCCTGGGCTGACCTATGAACAACTCACAGCCAAGTTGGAAATTGGTCGTCTAGCCGACGGGAAACAAGAGACCAAGATTCTTCAGGTCAACTACCAAGGTGACACAGCAGAGGAGGTAGAGCTAGCCATCAACGCATTGTCTCAGAACTATATTGATTACAGCTTAAACGAGCGTCAGACCAATCTAAAACGAGCACTACAGTTTGTCGATGCTCAACTGCCTAAGGTGCAATTCCAAGTCCGGCAGCTTGAAAGCTCACTGCAGGCACTGCGAGAGCGCTACAGCTTGGTTGATCCTGAAACGTTGAATACCCAAGTGGCTGGGCAGATTGCCGGCGTGCAAAAGCAAGAACTCGATAATCAAATACAGCTTCTGCAGACTCGACGGCTCTATAGTTCACTGCAAAGTCAATTGCAGCTCCAGCCCAATGCTGCCGAAGCGGGTTCAGTCCTCACCGAGGCACCGGGTTATCAAGAAATTGCGACTAAGTTGCGAGAAACTGAAACAAAGTTGGCGGTTGCCTTAGCAGAGCTAACGCCAGATCATCCCACCGTCATTGCGCTCCAAGAAGAGCGCGACGAGCTTAGACCTTTATTAACACAGCAGGCCAAACAAGCCTTAGGTACTCGTCTATTTAACGAAATAGATGGTTCGCAAGTGCAACCCTATCAAGATTCTTTGCGTAAGAACCTGAGTAGTCAGCTCGTAGATGCCTCTATTCAAATGAAAGTACTCGAAACGCAGCGTCAGGTCATCGCGAACTCCAAGACTGCACTAGCCCAGCAGATGAAGCAGCTACCGGCGATTAACCGACAGTATGAGACGCTGCAGCGACAGTTAGAGGTCGCATCTACTAATCTTAAAAAGTTTTTAGAGAAGAAAGAAGAGCTGCAGCTCAACGCTGCTCGCCAAGAGGTACCTTGGGAGCTTGTAGGCACTCCTGCACTGTCTCAAGAACCTGCCAGTGCTGCACGTGACTTAATTTTAGGAACAATGTTGGGGATGCTGCTCGGTGTAGGGACAGCTATCCTACTCGATCGTGCTGGAGATGTTATCCATCGGCTTGAAGATTTGAGGTCAGAAGTCAGACAACCTATTCTGGGACTTATTCCCTTGCAAAACAATGTTGTCGATCCTTCACTCTCAGACTTGAGTTCGAATCACTTAATTGGATCAGGGCTAGACTCACAGAAGCTAGAAGACCAGATGTTTCGAAGCTCGCAGTATGGTTTTTCTCCGTTTCTTGAATCTTTTCGGTCTCTTGCCTCCCAGGTTCGCTTGCTAGACCCTGATAGCCCAGTCATGTCTTTAGCTATTAGTTCGTCCCTTCCCAATGAAGGGAAAACGACTGTTGCTGTTCACCTTGCAAAAGCTGCTGCTGCTCTTGGACAAAGGGTTTTGTTAGTTGACGCTGATCTGCGCTCTCCTTCTTTGGGAAACGTATTAGGCCTACCACTATCGCCTGGGCTGAGCGATATTATTGCAACTGAGTTGAGTGTAGAGACGGCGATTCACACCTTACCCAATGAGGAAAACTTATCAATACTGACGTCAGGTATACCACCGGTCGATCCGACGCGATGCCTAGCGTCCCAAAAAATGAAAGATTTATGTGACGGCTTTGCTGACAAATATGACTTAATCATCTACGACACTCCACCATTGGGTTTGGCAGATGTCATGCTTCTGGGTGTTCTAACTGATGGGTTAATCGTTGTTACGAGGCTCGGGGTAGCCCACCGGACCAACCTCAAAAATAAGTTGAACAATATTGCCACCTCAAATGTTCCTATTTGGGGTATAGTCGCTAATGGTGTTAAAGGTAATCAAATAAGCTCTAGTATTCCTGACTATGGCTCTCGCACGACGACAGCAGCTTGAGCTTGAATTCTAGTCACGAGATAGGTGGGACAAACTCGTAAATTAGCCTTGATTATTGGCTGGACAGCTATCGTGCTCTCTTTCTTTCTCGTCTTGGATGAGAAAGAAAGAGAACATTTGTCATGCCTCATGATCTGACCTTTTCTTACTAGTACTGAGATCTGAAGATAATCCATCAGCTATGAGCGAGGCTTGAATCCCTGAAACTGCCACTGAAAAGGTGTGGCCATCGTTCGATTGAAATACTCGATGAACTTGCAGATCTGGCACCTGAGATCGTCGGTGGACGTAAAGTTGCCATGACGAATCAAGCGACGCACCAGGATGCTGAACCAACACTCAATCTGGTTCAACCATGAGGTGTGTCTCGGGATATAGACAAACCGAATGCGATAGCTTGGGTTACTCAAGAACGCCGCTCGAGTCTCCATCGATTTGAGAATGCCCGATTTGCCCTTTACTCCCAAATCCTCATCAATCTGACAACAGGCAGCAACGAATCGAACTAACGACTCAGACTTGTGGGTATTGAGTTGATCAACGAGGAAAATCCAGCCATCATCGGGGGCTGTTTCAACAGTATTAGCAATATGGTTGGCAAAGTCGAACTCCTTTCGAGTCGGCCCGATGGAGGGGCTGAGCACCTGCCCCAAAGCAACGTGCCAGTTGGCGATCAGCGCTAAGGTGCCGTGGCGCTCATACTCATGTTCGACTCGGCAAGGTTGCCCTGGCTTCATCGGTTGGTCTGGGTGTGTCCTCTCAAGGGCTTGAATCCCGGTCATTTCATCGGTGCTCACCAAATGAATCCCTTGTGCCTCTAACAACTGGGCCGATTGATACAACTGACACACCTGTTTGACTTGCGCTTCAAATGCTTTTGGATCGTCCGGCTCCGCATTGAGCCAGTATTGGCTGCGATGGGGCTGGAGTTGGGCCTCACCCCAAAAAACGCCGCACACTGCTGGCAGAAATACGCGGCACAATCTCTCGTTTGATGGCCTCATCGGCGACCTCTGATGGTGTCCATCGATTCACGGCTCGACCGGATGCCTGCGGTACTTCACAGGCAATCGCAACAATCTGAACTACCTGCTCTGGGGTAAATGTCACCGGCACCCCAGGTCTTTGGATATCTGCCAAGACGGACAATATCTGTTGCCTTAACTGTGACCCTGTCTCGTCGGCGACTTCGCACAATGTCAGGGTCTCTTGAGCATCAACCCACCGCTGACGCCACTGACGCACTTGATTGCGGTCGAGCTGCCATCTATCACTAATACGGCTGTTGCTCGCTCCGTCGGCTGCGGCCAAGATGATGCTCGCTCGTCTCACCAAGCGATAAGAGTTCGTTGTTTGATGGGTCAGTTGTGTCAGGGAGTTACGTTGGGCCGCCGACAGACTGATAACGGTGGCTTTTGGGGTTGGCATTGGCGAAAACATCCATTCAGCTTTATCAGGGTCTCATCTCCTATAGACGACTTTACAATACTGATGGATTATCTTCAGATCTCAGTACTAGACACTTTTCTTTGGCTCCAGTACAATGATGTCTTAATAAGCAATTGGGTATGCTGCTTGGGTAACAGCATATAACAAACGTCATCAATGCTTGGCAGATTAAAGGGGAAATAGTCTGCTGAGATTTTTTTAATTTCAAAAACTGAAGCCTGCTCAGAGCATAGGTGCTCTGCGGGTTGATGTATTGGTTCAATTTAGTTCTATTCGGTGTAGAGAGCACTAAGTATTATGAATTCCATGTCTGCAAAACGACTGTCAATCACTGCTATTTTGGGGTCAGTCCTTGCTTTCAGCACTGCCAGTGCTTCAGATGCAGCCAAAATCAAGTTTATGATGTGGGCTGGCAATACCAACAATTCCGATACTATGTACAAAGTCAACTTTGACGGAATTGGTAATTCTGCCAGTGGCCTCTTCGTCAAGTCGATTGTTTACGATTTGCGGGCGTTTAGTGAAGAGACTGATGCGTTCTGGAGAAATCCCATTGAACTAGTTTCCACAGGTGATGGTTTCAATCCCTCTGATGTTGTCTTCAGTCGGCTCGCCTCAAATTCAAAGCTGCAAATTTCCTTTGCTGACAATGCTTTTACAAAGCGTACTTCTTTTGTATGGAAAGCAGGCACTGCGAAACTTGGCAATAACTCTGGTGGTGCGTTTGGTTCAAGAAAGACCAGCGTGACAGTTAACTGGTCTGACGGCAG
>JBAUJD010000952.1:0-5758 GCA_049683515.1 Thermosynechococcaceae cyanobacterium
GGCCACCACAGAGCACAGCCTGTTCACCAAACAAATCCGTCTCAGGTTCTTCTCTAAAGGTAGTCTCAAGGACGCCGCCTCGGGTGCCACCAATGCCCTTCGCGTAGGCCATGGCGCGATCGCGAGCCTGCCCCGTGGCATCCTGATACACCGCAAACAATGCCGGAACGCCCTGACCTTCGGTAAACGTCCGTCTCACCAAATGACCTGGACCCTTGGGAGCCACCATCACCACATCAACATTGTCCGGGGGCAGCACTTGGGCAAAGTGAATATTAAAGCCGTGGGCAAAGGCCAACACATTGCCATCGGTCAGATTGGGCGCAATTTCTTCGGTGTAGACCGACTTCTGCACCTCATCCGGCAGCAAAATCATGATGAAGTCAGCCGCCTTGGTGGCATCTGCTACAGAATGAACCGCAAGGCCAGCATCGCGAGCCTGTTGCGCTGACTTGCTGCCCTCATATAGACCGACGACAACGTTCATGCCGCTATCTTTGAGGTTTAGGGCATGGGCATGGCCCTGGGAACCGTAGCCAATAATGGCGATGGTCTTACCCGCCAATAAATCGAGATTGGCATCGGCATCGTAATACATCCGGGCCATGGGGGAATTCTCCTTCCAGCAAGCGTAGAGTTGATCTGCAGGTTTATCATCTTACCGCTTAATGCTGGCTGATTTTCAAGTCGCACCTGAGCAAAGCCAATCGCGCCCATGGGCATGGCTTTAGTCTGCAACGTTAACGGAACTGTCTCTTTCGGCGCATGGCGACCTCCTTTCGTTTTTTCTTCTCAAGGGGTGTTTCAAAATAACGCTATTAAAGCCCTAGGCCCAAAGGATTTTACCAAGTTTTATTAGGCCGTGACTCACGGGGGCGGGCTTTATTGATCTTCAACTGCCGTCCCATCCACTCGGCACCATCGAGTTCAGCAATGGCCGTTTCTTCTTCAGCATCGCTCCCCATATCAACAAAGCCAAACCCTCTAATGCGACCTGTTTCTCGGTCAACGGGGAGGTGGACTTTAGCGACGGAGCCGTATTCTGAAAACATCGCTTTCAGTTCTTCTGAGGTAACCTCATAGCTTAGATTTCCGACATAAATACCCATAAGTCATCTCCAAGGCCAGAGCTTGACACAGCGTCTAAGGCAATTCACCCTCCACTCTGCAGCTCAAATTTTGCATCATCATCATAGCAACAAACCCCTCGGTCGCAATAGGCTACAACCCAACCCTCCCCTAGCTGAAATCGATTTACAATCCCTTGGTGTTGATTGCTGCTGTCCTAGGTTAACAATGGGATTAGCTGTCTAATTGCTACAGATTTCGACTCGCAACCGCTAGCATAAAGCGAGGGCAACTCGAACCCTATGCAAAACATCGAAATTGATTATGAAAAAGGTTGTTGTAGGTCTCTCTGGTGGCGTCGATAGTTCGGTTGCTGCAGCCAGTCTTCACCACCTCGGCTATGAGGTAATTGGACTCACCCTGTGGCTGATGAAGGGTAAGGGGCAGTGTTGCTCTGAAGGCTTGGTGGATGCCGCACAGCTCTGTGAAGAATTAGGGGTTCCCCATCATATTGTTGATACCCGTGATCTGTTTCAGGCAGCCATTGTCGATTATTTGGTCACAGGATATGAACAAGGCATCACGCCACTGCCCTGTTCACAATGCAATAAAACGGTGAAGTTTGGTCCGATGCTGAACTATGCTCAAGCCGAGCTAGACACCTCCACAATGGCAACGGGCCACTACGCTCGGATTCACTACGATGAGCAGTCCCAGCGGTATCAACTTCGACGTGCGGTTGATCAGAACAAGGATCAGTCCTATTTTCTCTACGACCTCAACCAAGAGATGCTGGCGCACACAATCTTTCCGTTAGGGGAGCAAACCAAGACCGAGACCCGCCGTATTGCGGCTGAATTCAACCTACAAACTGCCGAGAAGCCAGAAAGCCAAGACCTCTGCTTAGTGGAGGCCCACGGCTCAATGCAGACGTTTTTAGATCAATATATTTCACCCAAGGACGGGGAAATTGTGGATCAACAGGGTCAGGTCTTAGGGCATCACCAAGGGGTTCATCACTACACAATTGGTCAGCGGAAGGGGTTGGGCATTGCCGCAGCGAACCCGCTCTATGTGGTGGGGTTAGATGCCGTGATGAATCGGGTGATTGTGGGCGATCGCAACTCTGCCCAAAGAACCGAGTGCAAAGTCCAGCGCGTTAACTGGGTGTCGATGGCTAAACCCGACGCGCCCATCCGAGCAGAAGTCCAAATTCGCTATCGTTCTCAACCCGTAGCGGTCACGGTTGTGCCCTTAGACGAAGCAGGCTTACGGGTCAATTTAGTCTTTGACGATCCGCAATTTGGGATTACACCAGGGCAGGCGGCGGTTTGGTATCAAGGCGAGACCCTGCTGGGGGGCGGCATCATTGAGCGATTCCCCGACTCAGAAGATCACAATATCCATTAAAGACAAACAGGCATAGAGCAAGCCCTATGCCTGTAAGAATTTGTCCGCCAGCAGAACTAGCGGAATTTATTCGGTTGGAGCTGCCGCCCTTTGACTTTGTTGGGAGCCACGCGACGGGTCAGTGGGACGCCATCATTGAGTGCCCTGCCGGTTCCTCCATCCGCAGCATCTAGATAGGGCTTCAGCCTAATGCCTGCCGCACTGGGACGATTGCTGCGCTTGCTGAGCGCAGAGATGCCGATGTTCACGAGTTCATCCAGCGTGCCACCACCAAGATTACCAATGGAGGTCGGAGTCCCCCCGGCATAGGTGGTCACGCCCTGAGTTTGCTGCCCACTATCGGCAATGGTGAGATTCTCAAATACAGAGTCGCGGGTCTGGATTGCATCTTGATTCGGGGGCACTGTAAAGACCAAACGACAGCGACTATTTTTTTCAGAGGTGACACAGACAGTGTTATAGCCATTCTCTGTAGACGTCTGTAGCTCTTGCAAACCGTCGGGGCGGTATTCCTCTAGTCGTTTTGCAATTTCGAGGCAGCGCAGTTCTGTGGTCCATCCCCCGCCCATCTCCTGCGGAATCGCCCAAGGGAACGCTTCGTTGGGACGACTCTCTGGGTTGTACATCACCGTGTAATTGTTATTGCTGTACTGACAAGAAAATCGTTCGCTTTGTGACACCGTTGAAGACTGCGTCGCAGCATCCGGCTCCTCTACCGTTGTATCAGCACTACTGGGAGGCTCGTCCACAGCACCGCCATCAACCGATTCCTGAGTATCGGGTTCAACGGTCGGAAGATCTGATTGGGATTGGGCCAAGCTGGGGGATGCAATAGCAACGGCCCCCACCAAGCCAACCACAATTTGCAGCGCTCGTCGTCGCTGCCGACTCATACTTGTCATGGGAACACACCTCGAAATATCTGCTGGGGAAGAAAAGGTTCTATATGGGTTTGACCCCAGGCTGAACCTCTGGGTTCCCCAATTTCTATACTGAAATGTTACGAAACTTTATTAATTGGTATACTACCTGGGTACTCTACCCGTAAAGCTGAAGGATTCTCGTTACATGACCGCAGCACTCAAGCCTCGCACGATTCCCCCTGAGTTTCTGCTGCCCCCTGAGACCTTTGGCCCGACGATATGGATTTTTGTCGTGGCAGTGACCCTCCTCACCAGCGGAACCCTGGGGCAATTGGTCTGGAACTGGCCGGGTTGGTTTTCTTTCCTGTGCAGTATGGTGGCCCTTCACCTCGCTGGTACGATTATTCACGAGGCCTCTCACAACGCTGCCCACAAAAATAAAATCATAAACTCGGTCTTAGGGCACGTCAGCGCCCTCATGCTGGGCTTTGCCTTTCCGGTTTTTACCCGCGTGCATCTGCAGCACCACGCCAACGTCAATGATCCTGAAAACGATCCCGATCATTTTGTCTCCACAGGCGGCCCCCTGTGGCTAATTGCGGCGCGCTTCTTTTACCACGAGATTTTCTTCTTCCAGCGTCGTCTCTGGCGCAAATATGAATTGCTGGAATGGTTCCTCAGCCGCCTTTATCTAGTCGCCCTGATTGTTTGTTCGCTGCAGTTTGGCTTTATCCACTTTGTCCTCAATTTTTGGTTTGTTCCTGCCCTGATTGTAGGGATCACCTACGGCCTGTTTTTTGACTATTTTCCTCACCGTCCCTTTCAAGAGACCGCCCGGTGGCGCAACGCGCGCATCTACGCTAGCCCCATTCTCAACGTACTGATTCTGAGCCAGAACTACCACCTGATTCACCATCTATGGCCTTCTATTCCCTGGTATCGAATTGAGCCATCTTATTTTGCAGTCAAGCACCTCCTCGACGAGCGCGACTCACCTCAAACCTTTGGTGTTTTCGACGATCGCAAAAACTTTGCTGACTTTCTCTACGACATTTTTGTGGGTGTTCGCATCGATGGCGAAGGGCCATCACCGCTTGAAGCTGAGGTTATTCTCTCTAGCAACAACAGTGAAGAGGCGTTAGAGCCAGTGCTGGTGGCCGCTGAAGCCAATGTTCGTTAAAGATCAGTCTGAATAAAGTGTAGATAGATCAAAAAAGAGCCAGTATCTACTGGCTCTTTTTCGTGAGATGAGAAATCGGTGAAACAGTTGCCGCATCAACAAGACATCGCGCTAACTATCGTGAAAATCTGAGTCAACATCGGGAATCGACAGGCCATCCAGCAAACTGGTATCTAACTCCATGCGCTGCTCCATTTTGCGAAGGAAGTAGCCCGTCATCATCGCAGACCCAAGCAAACCCGCCAGATTGTCTCGTTCCGTGACCACCTGAACGCTAAAGGCTTCGCTCGGCAGAACTCCTACTAAACCCTGAACATTTTGAGAAATAATCTGTTTTATTTCTGGACTCACAGATTTTGCCACCCGAGCTAACACTTCTGGGGGCTGATTTTGCAAGTACTTGATCAGGAGGTTCGCTTGTCCCTCATCCGAGTCATTGATAATGAAATTGGCGTTTTCGGGGTCAAAAGACATAGGCACCCTCTAAGTTGCTGCTTTCATTGTTACATTCATCATCCCTAGTATGCCCACCGAAGCGGTGGTGTGAAGCCCGAACCCCATCATTTGAGAAAGCCTTCGCTACGCTATAGTTTTGGGGGCTTCTAGGTACCCTAGACCGTAGCATAAACTTTCCATAATCGCTCTAGGCAGAGAATATTCCTGCCCGTGTCAGACCGCTTCAAGTTCATCCAGCCTTGCCTTGACGGCCTGGATATCCTGCCACATCAACCATTTAGGGCTGCCTGTTTTCCGAGAGGGGTTCCGCAATAGATAGGCCGGGTGCAGAATGGGCATACACTGATACCCCTGCCAGTCCATCCACTGACCGCGAATTTTGGTAATACCCTGCTTGTTGCCCGTCAGCCCCCGCACAGCGGTTGCCCCCGTCAGCAAGATGATTTTGGGGTTGACCAAACGGATTTGCTCAAAGACATAGGGTTTACAGGCTGCTGACTCCTCTGGGGTCGGGGTTCGGTTATTGGGGGGTCTACATTTGACAATGTTGGCGATGTAGACATCTTTTTCAGAATCTAAGTTCACTGAGGCCAAAATCTTTTCGAGAAGCTGACCGGCACGACCCACAAAGGGCAGGCCCGTTTCATCTTCTTGCTGCCCTGGCCCTTCGCCAATTACCATCAGCGGCGCGGTGGGATTGCCTCGACTAATCACCACGTTCGTTCGGCCTGCGGCCAAGTCACACCGCTGACAGCTCTTGCAGTGGGGTGCCATCTCTTCC
>JBAUJD010000953.1:0-2191 GCA_049683515.1 Thermosynechococcaceae cyanobacterium
TCTGCTTCTGCAAAACATTGGCTGTCTTTTAACAACTGAAAAACGTTCTGCGCTCGATTGACCGTAGAGCAAATCACAGCCACACAGCCCTCATCGGTTAACTGCTCTTGCAATGCCGTTATCCAAGCTGAATCGTTGACCCACTGTAGATTGAGCGATCGCGTCACATGGGGCGATGCCGGAAACGACTGAACCATAAGCCCCTTGGGTGTGAAAGTCGTTAGGCGAGGATAGGGCTGGATGGGCATTTCAGGTTCAACGCCGCCGCAGCCTCTGGCATAGGTATTGACCAAAGTGCGCCGTGTTGCCATCGGCAGCGTTGCCGAGAGCGCAATCACCGGAGAACCCAATAACGCCAGCCATTCCAGAAAACACTCTAGCAACGTGCTGGTATATAGGTCGTAGGCATGAATCTCATCTAAAATCACCACCCGACCCGCCAAGCCGAAGAGCCGCACAAACTGATGCTTTGATCGCACTGCCCCCATCAGCGCCTGGTCAATGGTGCCTACTCCATAAGGACTCAACAGCGTCCGTTTCCGTGCCGTATGCCATTCCCCAGCCGCAACCTTGCCCTCTTGGTCATAGACCTGATCTAATCGGCAAATAGAGCTTTGATACTCATCTTTAAGAGCTGCTGCAGAATGGCTCAAGGTTAAATTAACCGTGCTCTCTGGATACCGCTGTCTCAGGAACTTCCGTACTCGGTTCCACATGGCATTACTGGTGGCCTGGGTCGGCAAGCCAATATAAAATCCACCAGTGGCAGATTGATGCTGTAGGTGATCGGCTAAATAAAGTGCCGCTTCCGTTTTGCCCTCGCCCATCGAAGCTTCTATCAACACCAGGCAAGGTGCAGTGAGAGTTGTGGTGGATGCGATCGCCGCCTTTTGCAATTCTCTTGGCTCTGTAATCTCTCGAAATAGTTCCGTGAACTGAAGCGCTTCACCTGTCGGCAGCTTCGTCCAGCCAATCGCCTGCAGCGCCCGTTGTGCTTTTTCGGGTAGCTCCGGTGCATATTCTGTAAACGGCCTATCGTTCGCATAGGGGAATCCGGTTTTCTCGTCAGGGTTAGAAGCAATCCAGTCCGAGACTGTCGTTAGCCCTGCCAGAATCATGGCTGCGGCGTTGTTGCATTTTGTCGGCAAATTCTGTGGTTCCAACTCTACAAAACCTTCAAGCTGCTCAAAGATCTCCTGACTAAACTGCCGCCAAGCATTGCCCTCATTGGCTCCTGCCAGAACTTCACTCAAAGCCTTTATTTCTGCTGCTGAGGGGAAGAAACCGTGGTGCCCTCCCACAATTGCCGCTAATCGCTTCGCCAAAGCCTTATCTAAGCTGCGTTCTATTAAAAACTCTGGCAGCGTCCGTGCCGTGACTAAACCATGAGGTGCCTTTCCTTGTCGAGTGACGGGATTAATACTGTGCCAGAGGTCATAGAGTCCACCGCCTGCCAACGCCTGCCCCACAGGATCAACCTGAAACTGAAAGGCAGGGCTAACTTTGCCCAAATCATGGGAGCCTGCCAAGAATCCACAGCACTTAATTAACGACTCTCCTGACAGCCCTAGCCCGTCCTCTAGAGTCCTAACCGCCACTGGACTTAGGCAGTTTCGCACTATCTCCATAGCCACCGCTGCAGTATCTGCTAAGTGGCAAATTACCGGGTGATATTGAGGTGCCCCGTTTTCAAACTTGCCCGAACCCGTTTTTGCCCAAAATCTTTCCTGCATCATTTCAGTCCTTCTGCTCACTACCAAAATAATTTCGACCCATTCCCGCTAACTCATCCTTAACTAACGCTGCCAGCTCCGGCGGCTTCAGCACGATCGCACCCTTGCCATACCCCAACACCCATCGCTTCAGGTCATTGAGTCCCGCCACCTGCATCAAAAGCGTCACCGCACCATCAGAATGCTCCTTTAGAGTTTGACTCGGATGCCAGCGCCGTTCCCGGATATAGGGCGCGGTGCAGTTATCAAACCAAATCGCTACATCCAGCGGCCCTGTCCCCACTTCATGCTGAAAAATCATCTCTAGATGCGTTTTGGCATTAAACCCCGGATCTCGCACAAACGCTTGATCTAAAATTGCTAGCTTTTGAATTCGATCAACCCTGAACCACCGAATCGCCTGCCGCTTGTGACAGTAGCCAATCACGTAGGGATTGGTGCCTCGGTAAACATGGATG
>JBAUJD010000954.1:0-4568 GCA_049683515.1 Thermosynechococcaceae cyanobacterium
GAAACAAGAGATCCGATTGCTTCTCCTTCTTATCGCACAACCACCCGCACAGCAACGCCTACAGATTCAGACTATAGACGTTAACAATGATAGTTGGGTCATATTGGCAGTCATTGCTTTCCCCCTGTTCCGTACTTGGAACAGGGGGTTCTGTCGATCAATCAGCTATGACAACTGATGCAGGATAGAGAGAACACCTAATTCATGGGATGAAAGCTGAGGCAGACGTTCCAATTGAAGTGTCTTCATCATGCCCCCTAACTGTGCTTCGATATAAATTTCAATAATGGCTGGATGAATATAGTACTTTCGGCAGGTGGCTGGGCGGTTCCCCAATTGTCTGGCAACGGTTTTAACTGTTTCTCGCACATACTGTTGTGCTTGTTTATCATCTTCAAAATCGCTTACCTTGAGCAGCTCTGCTGCTGTCAGTACTGTCCCAGCCCAGGTCCGAAAGTCTTTGGCCGTAAAGTCTGTTCCCATTGTCTGCTGTAAATATACGTTGACATCCCCAGAATCAACGGTTTGACGCTGCTTATTCTCGTCAAAATACTGGAACAGTTCATATCCTGGAATATCTTGGCACTGCTGAATAATTTTGGCTAAGCGCGGATCTTCAAGCGTAATGGCGTGCTCTACCCCACTTTTACCGCGAAACTCAAAGGTAACTTGACCCTTTTCAATTTCGACATGGCGATCGCGCAAGGTCGTCAGCCCAAAGGATTGATTGCGGCGGGCATACTGATCATTTCCCACACGAATTAAGGTTTTTTCAAGCAGCCGAACCACGGTTGCCAATACCTTCTCGCGGGGCAGCCCCTTCAGCTTCAGGTGCTGAGCTGTTTGCTGACGCACGCTAGATAATGCCATCCCAAAGGGAAGCAGGCGATCAAACTTAGCTCGGTTACGCAGCCGCTGCCATTGCGGGTGGTAGCGATATTGTTTGCGACCCTTGGCATCTCGCCCCGTTGCCTGCAGATGCCCCTGGGGATTAGGGCAAATCCATACATCCGTCCAGGCGGGAGGAATGGCGAGGGCTTGGATGCGATCGCGCTCTGGTGAAGGCGCAATTCGGTTGCCGTCCAGATCGATATAGCTAAATCCTCTGCCGACTTTTTGCCGTTCAATTCCAGGCTGATCATCACTCACGTAGCGCAGACCCGCAGATTTGGCCGATTGGACAGGATCACAAAGCAGGGTTGACATTGACGATACCCAGCAGCTGAGCGGTCAAACCGACTCAACCGTCACAACAAACTCAGAGGGCGATGGCTTCGACTCATAAAATTGGCAGGCGGTCTGCCCTAAGCCAAACAGTAAGGTAGCATTCACTGCAGCGCCAGAGACAGCACCCACCACAGGAATCACCTCAATAAAGCTTGCCCCTGTTTTTAAGACACTACTCCCTAGCATTGAGAGACCAAAAATGGCTAAAATTTCACCCCGACGGGTCGAATCTGTAAGCGGAAAGCCATAGGCCGCTGCAACGCGATACACCATCTCAGCCTGCAGCTTGGTGATGGCAGCAAGGTCAACCGCAAATAAAGCCAATGCGATAGGAGGAGCCAAGTTTGTCAGCAGGCCCACCGTACCCGCCTGCAGCGCGGACTGCTGAATCATCCGTTCTGCAAGCGCTCGTGAAGAATCTAGCGGATATTTTTGCCGCAGACTCGCCACCTCTCGTTCGATCTTCGCGGTGTCCGCCTGTCCTAGAAAGGTCAAAAGCTTATTGGCTCCAGGGATACGAGTAATCCAGGTCAACAACGGGTTTTGAGCAATTTTATCCACTGCTCGCCCTGCTTCTTGGGTGGCACCGTCAAAGCATTGACCCATGTTTTGACCGAGTTCTGTCGCCATTGCTTCGAGCTGCTGGTAGGTTTCTTGCGCCATCTGCGGAGGGGATTGAGCCATTGGTTAAAGATTATTGAGGGGCTGAACACGTTCTTTATAGAATGGCAGGCGCATCGCGCAAAAGCCCTCTATCTAAGGTTATATTCCAATTCAGTGTCTACAAAGTTCTCAAAACCACAAAGATGGAGATGAGACAAATTACACTGTAGGCCAACGAAAATGAAAGGTTGTTCCTTGTCCAGGCTCTGATTCTATCCAGATTTTTCCGCCCTCAGCCTCGATTAGCTTTTTGACAATGGCTAACCCAATCCCTGTACTTTCGATCTTGTCTCTCGCCTGTAGCGTCTGAAAGATTGTGAAAATGCGGTCATGGTATTCAGGGGCAATGCCAGGACCGTTATCAGCAACGCTAAAGATCTGCTCTTTAGGCTGATAGTCAATGGTGACCTTACCATCGGTGCGATCGCAATATTTAATGGCATTGCTCACTAGATTCGTGAGCACCTGCTGCAGCGGCAGCTTCCGAGTTTGCAAAACCGGCAGAGTGTTAGCAATAACCTGAAACTCCGGTGGTGGCTCTAGCAGTTCAACAATGCCTTGAACCAGAACGGCGACGTTGATCGTTTCAATATCATGGTCTAGGCGTCCGGCACGAGAATAATCCAAAAGCCCGTTGATCAGATCTTCTAGCCGCCTGACTCGGCTTCGCAACAGCCGCATTTGTTCTTTATTCTCTTCAGGCAAGCGATCTGCGAGGTCTTCTTCTAGCCAATTCGAGAGGTTAGCAATGGCCCTCAGCGGTGCTTTAAGATCGTGAGAGGCGACGTAGGCAAACTGGTCGAGTTCTTTGTTTTTACGTTCAAGGAGCGTAGTCGTATGGAGCAAGGTCGCATTCAAGATCAAAAGCTGATTGCTTCGAGCCTGTCGCTCGGCCTCGGCTTGTTTGCGATCGCTAATATCTTCAATGACGCAAATAAAATAGTCGGCTTGGTTAGTCTCGTTGTACACCGAAGAGACCGTGACGTGGGTCCATACGTCTGTTTGATCAGAGCGAATAAAGCGCTTATCAAAAGAGCAGGTCACTATTTCACCAGACAAAAGCTGCTGAAGATAGATCAGATCTGCCTCTAAATCTTCAGAATGAGTAATCTCTTGGAACGTCATCTGCACCAACAGCTTTCGGGAATAGCCCAAAACGCTACAGAGCTTTTGATTAACCCGAATCCAGCGACCAGAGGGGTCCACGTGGGCAATACCGACTGCCGCTAACTCAAACGTTGCTCGAAAGCGTTCCTCCATTAACTGACTCTGCTGTTGGGCCGAATCAGCCTGTGCCTGTGCAACTTGCGCTTTTATCAAAAGCTGCTCTTGAGCTTTGTTTGCGGTGGCTAGCGCTGCAGTCCGCTCAGTCACCCGTTGCTCTAGCCTTGCATTAAGCGCTTTCAGCTCAATTTCTGCTTGCTGACGGCGGTTGACCTCTCGTTCTAGAGATTCATTTAATGCCTCAAGCTGGGCAACGCTGGGTAGTGCCAGCGCTTGAGGGATGACCGGCCAGAGGTTAGCTGCTGTAATGACTGAGATCAAGGCTGTGACGACTTTTAGTCCCCCCTCAATCCAATACCAGGGATACCATAGGGTCACAATTGCCATCAGGTGAGTGGTCCCGCAGGCCAAAATGAAGGCACTGAATAAAGCAAAAACACCCTTAAAGGGAATATCCTGACGCTCACGAATGAAATACACCAGCATGAGTGGAATGGAGTAGTAAGCGATCGCAATCAGACTATCTGAAAAGATGTGCAGTCCGATGAGAGGCGGTTGCCAAAGATAACAGCCACCGTGAGGCATATACGGGTTTGAACGGAAATACTGCTGCAGTACATCCCACATACTTAAATGCCCCTTAATAATGACGTCTATCGTCTAGCCACTCAATTGAGCCACTCGATTAACTCACAAGCCCCGCCCGTAAGGCTCTAACGGCGGCTTGGGTTCGATCGTCAACCCCAAGCTTATGCAAGATGTTATGCACATGGGTTTTGACAGTACCCACCGTCACAAATAAATGGTCTGCGATTTCGGCATTACTTTTACCGGCGACAATTAGCTCCAGCGTTTCGAGTTCGCGCTCGGTCAAAGGAGAGATCCCCATAAACTCTTCAAACTCAGGCTTGACTGCATCGATAGCCACGGTTCGTTCCTGCTGTTCAGCCGTGAGGGGTTTCTGTAGCTGCCGTAGAACAATACTTGCAATAGCAGGGTCAATCCAGTTATTGCCCGCATGGGTATCGCGGACTGCAATCAGTAAATCATCTAACTCAATATCCTTCATGCAATAGGCATCTGCCCCTGCTGCAAAGGCGGCCAACACGGCTTCTTCACTGTCGTGGCTGGTAAGCATCAAGACCTTCGTGTTCTGCTGGGGCGTTTCTTTTTGATGGTGTCTAAACTGTTGTGTCACAGCAATACCATCGATACCCGGCAACCCAATGTCAACAATCGCGACATCAGGGAGCGTAGACAGCAAAACGTTCAAGCCCTCTTCACCCGATGAGGCTTCCCCCACACATCGAAAATCAGGTTGCTCTTGAAGTGCTGTTTTCAGACCCATACGGGTCAAGGCGTGATCTTCAATCAGGACAACACGAATTTCATTCATAGTGATTAAAGAGACACGCCTAAAAAACGAAATAATAGCTCATCCTAGAGTATAGGAC
>JBAUJD010000955.1:0-11986 GCA_049683515.1 Thermosynechococcaceae cyanobacterium
TGCTGAGGCTGCTGGCAGAAAAACGATGCTTTTAAACTAATACTGCCCAAAAATCTAACATAATCTTACATTTATCGCTTCAAAGCTGCACTGGCTTCAGCACGGGTCAGCGGCTTGGCCCAAAAATAACCTTGACCGAGTTCACAGCCCAGATTTTCAAGCATCCTGCGCTGAGATTCTGTCTCAATTCCTTCAGCAATCAGGTTTAGCTTCAGTCTCTGGGCTAATGCAATAATAGTGGTCATGATTGCCAAGCTTTGCTCACTATGTTGGGCATCTTGCACAAATGACCGATCTATTTTGAGACCCGCTAAGGGCAGGCGATGCAAATAGCTTAATGAAGAGTGCCCAGTGCCAAAATCATCTAGCAAAATGTCAACGCCTTGGGCCTGAAGCTGCTCTAAGACTTGCGCCGTTACCTCTGGATTTTTTATTAAAATACTCTCTGTAATCTCAAGCTTCAGATTTTGACCTGAAACATGGGTCTCTTCTAAGATCTTGGTAATCGTGCAGACGAGATTGGCAATCATGAAATTGGCCGTGGATAAATTGACGCTGATCTGTAACAGTGAATCTTGAACTAGCCAGCAGGGATACTACACAACAGAAGTATCCCTACGACCACTGCATTCATCAATTATTTGAGGCTCAGGTTGCACGAACGCCTGATGCGATCGCACTTGTTTTTGCAGAGCAGCAATTAACCTACGCAGCTTTAAACCAAAGGGCCAATCAGCTTGCCGTCAGACTGCAAAGCCGAGGGGTGGGTCCAGATGTTTTAGTGGGCCTCTGCGTAGAGCGATCGCTAGAGATGGTGGTGGGTCTATTCGGCATTCTCAAAGCCGGAGGAGCCTATGTGCCCCTTGACCCCAGCTATCCTGAAGCGCGATTAGAGTGGATGCTTGGCGATGCTCAAGTCAAGGTACTGCTCACCCAAGCCCATCTGCTGCCGTCTCTTCCTGCCCACGATGCTGAGGTGATCTTTATAGAGGGAGATGCGATCTCGCCCAGAGACTCAAGCCAAACATCTCTCATCAACGCCCCAAATAGCAGCGTGACCGCACAGCACTTAGCCTATGTCATCTATACATCGGGTTCGACGGGAGTACCCAAAGGCGTCCAAATTGAGCATCGGTCAGTGGTTAACTTCTTAACCTCTATGCAGGCCACTCTTTGCCTAACCGACACTGATCGAATGGCTGCAGTGACGACCCTAGCCTTTGACATTGCAGCACTAGAACTTTATTTACCCCTGATCGTCGGTGCCCAAGTCTTGATTGTGCCCCGTGCTGTTGCCCAAGACGGCGCACAGCTTCAGGCCCAAGTCGAAGAGGCCACGATTATGCAGGCGACCCCCGCTACCTGGCACCTGCTGCTGGCCTCAGGATGGTCATCCCCGACCACCCCGATGACGCTCCTGTGCGGCGGCGAAGCGCTGCCTGCTGATCTTGCGGCGAAGCTCTCTAGGCACAAGCTATGGAATCTCTATGGACCGACGGAAGCAACGATTTGGTCTACACAATATTGTGTCGAGCATGATGCTTTAGCCCAAAAAGCGTCCATTCCCATCGGACGCCCCATTGCTAATACACAGCTCTATATCTTGGATCAGCATCGACAGCCGACTACCGTTGGCGAGGTCGGTGAACTGCATATTGGTGGGGCAGGGCTGGCACGGGGCTATCTCCATCAACCGGAACTCACTGCCGCAAAATTCATTTCAAACCCCTTTGGCAAAGGGCGTCTGTACAAAACCGGCGATCTCGTTCGCTACCGACCCAATGGTGATGTCGAGTTTTTAGGACGTCTCGATCATCAAGTCAAGGTCAGGGGCTTTCGGATTGAATTGGGCGAGATTGAGGCTGTTTTGAGCCAACATCCGCAAGTTGATCAGTGCGCGGTCCTTGCCCTCGGCGACAGCGCTGAACATAAACGGCTCATTGCTTACGTCCGTGGCAATCTCTCGTTAGATGGCACCGGACTGCGCCGCTTTCTTGAACAACAGCTTCCGGCTTACATGGTCCCCAATCGGGTAGTACCCATTACCTCTTTCCCGTTAACCCCCAACGGCAAAATCGATCGCACCGCGCTACCGCATCCGGCTGAGACACTGCACCGCATCACTCCTTTTGCTGCACCGCGCACTGAAACCGAGGCGCAGCTCACAATGCTTTGGTCCCGCGTTCTGCAGCAGGATGGTATTGCCATAGAAATTGGCATTCACGATAATTTTTTTGAGCTGGGCGGTAACTCCATTATCGGGGTGCAGCTCTGCGCCGAGATTGCAAAAACCTGGGGTAAAGCGCTATCGCTGGCGACCCTGCTGCAGGCTCCGACGATTAGCCAACTGGCCCACTATATTGATCACGATTCAGAAAAGTCTCAGCCAGAATCATCTCTAGTTACCATTCAACCGAATGGCTCTAAGCCTCCGCTGTTTTGTATTCATGGTGTTGGCGGCAATGTGATGAGCTTCTACGAGTTAGCCCATAGCCTTGGCTCCGAGCAGCCAGTCTATGCTCTGCAGTCACAGGGATTAGAGGGCAACACGCAACCGCTGAACACGATTGAAGATATGGCACGCTGCTATCTAGCCCAAATACAGGCGGTTTATCCCCACGGCCCTTACCTGCTTGCGGGCTACTGCATGGGTAGCTTCATTGCCCTAGAAATAGCGCATTTGGCAAGGCTTCAGGGTGAAGCGATTGGCTTTCTAGCGCTTTTAGATCCAGATGATGCCCAGTTGGGTGTCGTTCGGAGCCACCCTCACCGTGGTCTACGAGAACGGCTACAGTCATTCCAGGCGCGGCTCAAGGCAGAAGGTGTCCTGCCTATTGTTAAAAAGCAATTGGCCCACAGGAGCTTCAAGGCCTATCAGCGATATGGGGTACCTCTATTGCCGTCTTTATCTGCAGAGTTTCGGCTGTTGAAGGTGTTAGAGATCAATATGAAAGCATCGAAGCAATATCAGACGACAGTTAGCAGTCCCTGTAAAACGCTCCTCTTTCTATCAGAGGAGGCGATGGCACATGAAGCACAGCACCAACGCTTCTGGACCAAGATTGCAGCAGACTTAGAGATTCATCAGGTTCCCGGCTGTCACCGAACAGGGGTTCCTGAAGGGTTTCTCAGAGACCCCCAGGTCAAAACCTTGGCAGCAACTTTGACAACAGCAGTTGAACAAGTGCAGCCCAATACGACGGACAAGCACTAAGGTCGAGATGCTGACCTACGTACCGGTTACGGTTTGATCAGTCGGAGGTTTCTCACCTAGCTCTGCATTTTGCATTTCGTCGGCAACTCGATTTTTAGCAGCAATTAAGTGGTCAGTGATGGCTTGAACCGTTGCGCTGCGATCGCGCATCACAAGCTGCTCGTAAACTTGGCGATGCTCAAATCGAACCTCTAACACCGCTCGATTTTTCTGAACGGTTTGAATTCGCAAAAGAGCCATCTTATCAAAAACCTGATCAAGCAAAGATCTCAGCCACAGATTGCCAGAACATTCAGCCAAAAATCGATGGAACCGATAGTCTATGTCTAGAAGCTGAAAATTAGTGAGCTGCGACGGTTTACTGACGGTCAATTTTTCGGATTGCTCAACAATTTCTAAGAGTTGGGCCAGTTGAGAATTGGTAGCTTGGCTGCAGGCTTCGGCGACCGACAGCGCCTCTAGGGCAATTCGACAATCATAAAGCTGGATTGCGTCAGCCACCGAAAAGGTTGCAACCCGCAAAACATTACTGGAATCCAGGGTGACCAGATCTTCATTTTGAAGCTGACGAAAGGCTTCTCGAATGGGCGTTCTGCTCACCTGCAGCTTTTCGGCTAGGTGCGTTTCAACGAGCCGCTGCCCCGGCGTTAGTTCTCCCGATAAGATGGCAGCCCGGATTGCTTGGTAGGCTTGCTCTTGGAGAGATTGACGACGCTGAAGCGTTCGAGGGGACAGAGGCACAAGATGATTCCTTCACTTAGGATGGGCAACATCCTATTTTAAGCATTGCAACGTGTCGCCATGTCATATCATTATCGCTTTATTTCCAAGACGCATACAGTATGAGGACGCAGAGTCTTTGCGAGAACGGGCGCAGTTAATTCTATGCGCCAGCATAGAATTAACCCTTGAAGACGAAACTGAGCAATTCTAAATATTTCGGTCAATGCCTGCTGCCGTTCGACATCCTTTGAGTTCTGTAGACGCTCAGCAAATGCTTCTAGAATGCTAGCCTTAGTGTGATTTTTAACCGCAATAATAAACGGAAAGCCAAATCTCTCTTTGTATTGCTGATTAAAGCGCTGCAGCGTCTCGTACTCTTCAGAAAGGAGGAGATCAAGTCCAACACCTGCCTGTTCCTGGACTGAGGCATCCGCCATTTTGGCTTTGCTACCTAAATCGGGATGCGCGCAAATTAAAGCGTCTTGCTTTTCTAAGCTCATGGTCATGACGATATTGACCATGCTTTGATGTAGCTCTGAACCGTTTTGAAAGGGACGCCGCTGCCAAGCTTGAGCCGCAATACTCGGCGTTTCTTCAAAGACTTCGCCCAAGATGGCAACAAACTCGTCTTGATTCATCTGGTTGAGTTCGGTGATGGAGTAAGCCATTAACTAGCTGCCTCGATAGGTACTATAAGACCAAGGCGATACGAGAAGCGGCACATGGTAATGAGTCGTAGGATCAGCAATCCCGAATTGCAGAGGCACTCGATTGAGAAATAGCGGATCAGGAAGATCGCTTGATTTCTCCTTAAAGTAATCTCCTACTACAAAAACGAGCTCATATACGCCCGTTTTAAACGCGGTCTCGGCAAGAAGCGGTTCGTTCGTCCGGCCATCAGCGTTCGTCGTTACTGTCTTCAGCAGTTCTTTGTGATCTGGGGCGGAGAGAAACCACAGCTCTATGGTGAGATTGCTGGCAGGACAACCGTGAGCCGTGTCTAAAACATGTGTGGTTAGCTTACCCATTGCGCTTTAGTGAAGGGGTCCGGCCAAAATATTATCTGCGATCGCTCTCAAAACGTTAGTCCCGTCTTCGTGAGCTAATTCTTCATACCACTGCTGAGTTTTCTCAGGTTCTTTGCCGTGGGTCATGTTAGAGCGCTTCCGTGCCCCTAAAATCACCTTGGCTGTCCGCTCTTTTCGCTCTGCTTCGTAGCGATTGAGGGCATCTGCCACGCTGATGTTGGTCGTCAACAGGTAACGGGCTAAAACAAAGGCATCTTCCATCGCTTGACAGCCCCCTTGCCCCAGATCGGGAGCAGTACTGTGGCCTGAGTCGCCTAGCAGTACAATGCGACCTTTCACCAAACGGGGGAGGGGTTCAATATCATGAATTTCGACGCGGTTTGTTTGCAACGGATCGAGACGCTCAATCAAGGTTTGAACGGGTTGCGCCCAGCCTTTGAAGTAACCCTGTAGTTCCTCTCGGTAGTGTTCTTTCTGGCTTTCGATGCCTTTAGGGAGGGGCACATCGAGAAAGAAATAAAAGCGATCGCCTCCCACTGGCATCACCGAAGCGCGTTTGCCCTCTCCGACAAAGGTCGTCCAGGTCTCGACAGGGGCCAAATCTGCTGAGGCAGGCACGAGGCCATTCCAATTCACATAACCCACATAGCGGCGCTCCACCGTTGTGCCCAAAACAGACTGACGAATAACAGAGTGCGTTCCGTCAGCGCCGACGACTAAATCGCCTGTGGCCCTGCCGCCATCTTCAAAAATGGCGGTGGCGCTCGTCTCATCTTGCTCAACAGCGACACAACACGACTGGAACCGAACGTTTTCGATACCGACGGCATGGAGCAACATCTCCTGTAGATCAGTCCGCGCCACGGGGTAGGGAGACTGTCCCACTTCTTCGATTAAGGGCGATAGGCTGAAATCAGTGAGCAGCTCTCCGGTGTGGCGACGGTAGGCCATGCGCTGCATCGGTCCGCCAATCTTGGCAATGTCTTCGCCGAGACCGAGCTGATTGAGGACTTTGACACCATTTGACCACAGAGAAATTCCGGCACCGGCTGGGCGGAGTTCGCTGACACGTTCGTAAATTTCAACTTTGTAGCCCGCCTGCTGTAGCGCAATCCCTGCCGTCAAGCCGCCCATGCCTGCGCCCACCACAATTGCCTTTAGTTTGTCCATACAGGTACTCCTTTCTCACAACCCCCATCGAATCGATATAGAGCAGATATCGCTCAATTGGCACTGACCTCAAAAGCTAAACTGTAGGCGCAGATTGCCCACGAAGATTGTGGGATTGTCACTAAAGTTATTTGCATTGATGATTGTGTAAAACGAGGGAACAATAGCGATATTGTCGTTAAGCGGAAAGTAATAAGTCGCTTCGACGTCGTGCTGTATAGCTCCATTACCAGCACCAGATACTAGAAAACGTTCCCCATCAAGATAATCGTAGGGCATCACGTAGGACAGGGTTAACCTCGCGCCTTCGCGTCCTAGATCCGAAAAGGCGAGACCTGCTTGAATAGATTGCACATTTACCCTACCGCCAGGAACTCCTGGAGTTGCCGGGTTGATTTTGGTGGTGCCATAGCCATAGCGGCCAAAGATGCCAAATCGAGGGGTAATTGCCCAGTCAAAGTTGAAGCCAAAAACGTCAGAGGTTGAATTGTCTAGCGGTCCGCCAAATCCATCATCAGCGATTCCACCAATGGGTTCACCAATTGCGCCACCAATAGTACCAAAGATGGCTTGAGTGTTGACACGGTTATAGAGAAATCTCAAATTTACGTTTTGGGTAGGGGAATAGGTTAGTTCAGTTGTTAGGCTGTTTGTACCGCCAAACAAACCTTGATTTGGATTGGATGCAGAGTTGAAGGGAGGATTGGGTAGAAATTCGTTGCTCTCCCCCAAATAGCCGACGTGGAGCTGAAGTTTGTCACTGATGTCCCACATCAGCACTGCTCCTGATCCGCGATCAATATTGTTTGTTAAGGTACTGTCAATAGAGTTGAAACTGCTGGTTCCATTGATGAAAAAAGTGTAATTGTTATTGTCAAAATAGCGATACCAGTTGACTCGAGGGCCAACCGCGATGCGCAATGAATTCGCCACTGGAAACTCGTAGAATAGTTCCCGAAGCACAACATCCCCTGCATTTAACCCTGCGGTCTGATCGGTATAAGGTGTGCCAAAGGTGTTAAAAAGCCCCGCTGAAGTATAAGCATTTGCGGGAGACTCACCATTCCCCGACGCGAGTTGAACGACTAGGCTATCTTGGCCTGTAAAGGAGGTATTGAAGCTGAGCCAGACCAAACCACTTAAGGTCACATTTGGGTCTCTAACCTCCGCAGTCAGGGGGTTGCCAGTAACGAGATCACGCCCTGCTGGACGGATGGGTAAAGGAGCGGTTGCATCAACGGTCTCAACCCTGACATTTCGTCCAGCGGTAGCCCCTGTGAGATTAAAGAAAGCCCGCCCGGATAGCTTGGTTGTGGTGGAAAATTGCTGGGCCTCAACTGTAGCAACCTGAGCTTCTAAGCCATCCACCCGACCGCGCATCGTGGCGAGTTCAGCCGCGAACTCGTCTTGCAGGGCTTTAACCGCATCGAGATCAGCTTTGGAAGCAAAGCGATCGCTAATTTGGTCCAGACAAGCATTGAGGGACGCCGCCATTTCGTACCGACTGACCGATCTACCACCTCGAAAAGTTCCATTCGGATACCCCGCAATACAGCCATAGCGCTCTACCAAAGACTGCAGCGATTGAAAGGCCCAGTCAGTGGGTTGAATATCTGAAAGCTGAGAGACAGAGTTAACCTGGGCGACTTCATTTTCACCTTCAAAAACAAGCGGATCGAGATAGGGGCTATCTGAAGACGAGCTAGTTTCCCCAGACAGATCTGAGAAAGATGGCCCATTGAGCTGCGTCTCGGCAGACTCTGGATTTGCCAAGGCTTTGGTCGTGGTCAAAAGCATCAGCCCGACCCCCAATAAACCTAGTTTTTGAGCATATTGCAGCCAGTAGCTGACCATACTGAGGTTCCTCTCACACACTAATAACGAGTTCAGAAAACGCCGCCATCTCAATGTGTATACAGTATGCAGAAGATGATAATTGTAATTTAGGATACGCTCTAGCAACGCGATGGTAGAGCGTATGGGTGGCTCTAGAATGTCTGAAAGGTTTGTGGACCTGAGTAGGATGCGATCTCACCCCCCAAAGCCGGAGCTTCAGTGTCAAGATTCCCTCAATATTGTGATTGGGCCACAGCCGACCCACCATTTACGAAGCGGAACTGAGACTGATTGACGCTCTCCCTCTGACCCATTCGGGTACAGAGGTCGATTCTTGTTTCATAGACCCTTAGCTAGATCGCTGCATTACGCAACCATCCCCGCCAGACCGTCTCCACAAGCATTTTGTTGAACTGTGCGCCCCACAGCTCGATTACGAATTACGATGCCGCTAGCAACATCTCTGGGCATCGACGAGCCACAAGAACAGTGATGCCAACGCTCAGAGAGTGACTTACTCACCGCTTGACCACAATCAGGACATTCCTGCGAAGTCCCCGCCGCCTTCACCTCAAGCAAGGCTTTGCCCCGCTTCAAGCAAACCCACGGCAGAATCTGGTGCAGAAACTGCCCATGCCCTGCATCAAGCATGTGCTTGCCCAATATGCCCCGGCTCAATCCAATCAGATTCAAGTCTTCCACCACAACGGTATCACCAGCATCACAGAGCTGATGAGCCACCTTAAAGTGAAAGTCCTTGCGCGCATTGGCGATCCGCTCATGAAGCCGAGCCACATGCTGCTGAGCCTTTCGCCAATTGGCCGACCCCTTTTGCATTCTCTTTAACCGGCGCTGCAGCAATTTCAGCTTGCGTTGCAGGTCTACAAAGAATTTAGGTCGCCCGACTTGAAGCCCATCAGAAGTGGACAGAAAATACTCCAAACCCACATCAACCCCGACTCGATGCCCAAAGGGACTCACCTGGGGCAGCTCTACCTCAGACTGGAAAGTCAGCATCAGGTAGAAGCCAGAGGCCCGTCTGACCACGCGCCCTTGCTTGACCACAAAACCATCAGGATAGGGGCGAGACTGATGAATCTTCACCCAACCCATACTGGGGAGTTTGACCATCCCACAGCCCAATGGAGTCTTGCCCAATTGCGGAAAAACAAAGGAGCGCATCCGATGAGATGGTTTAAAACGAGGGAAGCCAAACCCACGTTTAGCCCTATCTTTGAAGGCTTTATCTAGCGTTTTGAGCACTTGCTGCAACACTTGAGCATTAACCGAGCACAGCTCAGGATTACTTTGCTTTGCCTTCGTCAATGATCTGCATTGAGCTGCATAGCCCGGATAGGGAGCATCTGCCGCCATGATGTATTCACTCTTTAGAGAGCAGGCATTGATGGAGCACTTGCGAGAAGCAATCCAATCTTTGCGCTCTCTGAGGGCATAATTCCAGACTTTACGGCAAACGGTCAAGATATGGTCTATCTCTTGTGATTGCTGTTGAGTCGGCTTGAGTTTGTACTCATAGGTCAGTGTTAGCATGGGTTTATTATAGCTTGGTCGCTCAAGACAATGCAGTCCTTAAATAAGCTTCATCATTGCTCTTACAGTATTCAATATTATTTAGTCGCTTGTACTAAGTATCGACGCAAATGCATCACTCAACCGATGCTTGAGCAGCTTGACGAGATCTTTAGGGACATCCTTAAAAAGTGGGATGGTGAGCTGCTTGAATTTAATGGCGAGGCTGACTATGTGCATTTATTGATATCTGTTAACCCCAAGGTGCAGCCGTCAAAGTTGGTCAATAATCTAAAAACAGTGTCGAGCAGGTTGCTCCGAAGGGACTATGCACAACATCTCAATGAGGTTTATCGAGGCAAGCCTATCTTTTGGAGTCGGTCATACTGTCTCATTTCCTGTGGTGGGGCACCGATTTCTGTTCTCAAGCAGTATATTCAGCAACAGGCTCAAATTGATTGATTGCTCCCTAAAGGTCGCGCTACGCTTCACCACCCCCTAACTCTGCGGGTATAGGCGGAGCACTGCGAAGAAGCTTGGTAGAACACTTCACCCGTGCAGCCGCTAAAGAATTTGCCTCCCGTGGCATCTCCGTCACGGCTATCGGGCCAGGGCCAATGGATACCCCGTTCTTCTATGGACAGGAAACGCCCGAACGGGAGGGGTCCCACAAGTCCCAAGCGATGGGGAATCAACTGACTCAAATTGAAGATATTGTCCCAATTATCAGGTTCCTCGCGACTGAGGGTTGGTGGATTACCGGGCAAACGATTTTCGCCAATGGTGGCTACACCACACGGTAAGTATTTAAGTCTGACACTTGAGTCAGGGAGCTAAGCTTATGCGAGACACGCATAAGCGGTGACTACTCGGTGGACCGGGTGCTGCTTAACCGTTTTCCGTCGCGGGGCCAAGTGGCATCCGTCGATCCTTACGATCCGTTAAGACTGCAATCATCGCAGGCACCCTACTCAGATGACATCTCATAAAAGTGTGTTCAAAACTACAGCAACTCTATGTGGGGGTTGCTATGTATACAGTATGCAGAGATATGGTTTTTTCTCTATTATTGAGTCAGGTAAGGGCCAGTCAAACCGTTACCTTCAATGATGAGCGCTTCAAAATCTTGCAGAACTGACCCAAGTGACCTCCATATGTTAGTAACCCAACAACCTGTTCTCCGCCGATTTTGGTATCCGGTGGTACCTGTGGCTGACCTGTCCAGCACTCCAGTGTCATTCACGCTATTGGGTGAGCGGTTGGTTTGTTGGCTTGATTTGGAGGGTCAGCCGGTTGCCGTGCGCGATCGCTGCTGTCACCGCTCCGCTCAACTCTCCCTTGGGAAAGTCATTGAGGGTAAGATCGCCTGTCCCTATCATGGGTGGCAGTTTAATGGAGCCGGGAAATGTGTCCACGTTCCGCAACTTACGGCAGGTGAATCAATTTCTGCCAGCTATCAGGTCGCTGCCTATCGCTGCCAAGAGCGCTATGGCTACGCCTGGGTCTGTCTAGAGGAACCCATTGCTGATATCCCTAATGTCTCGGAAGCGGCGGATCCTGCCTATCGACTGATTCCTGAATTTTATGAGCCTTGGCGATGTGCGGGTTTGCGGGTGATGGAAAACGAATTTGACTTGGCCCACCCTACCTTTGTCCACACTGAAACCTTTGGCAGTGAAGACCACCCCACTCCAGAGAACCTAGAGCTGACTGAAACCGATTGGGGGATTCAGGTTCACGGTGTTTTGGGCGTTGAGAACCCTGAACAACAGCAGCAGAACTTGAAGATGGCTGAATCTCAAACCTTCCGCACTCTGGATATGGACTGGTTCATGCCGTTTACCGTCAAGCTGAAGATTACCTATCCCAATGGTTTAGAACACATTATTGTCAATACCATGACGCCGATTGACGACCAGACTTCACAGATGGTCCAGTTTTGCATCCGCAATGATACAGATGCCGATACGTCCACGGCTGATGTGGTGGCTTTTGACCGAGCCGTGACCCTAGAAGATAAGCGAATTTTGGAATCAACCGATCCTGATGTACCGCTGTCGCTGCGGCAGGAGCAGCATATGTTGACCGATAAGCCTGGAATTGTAATGCGTCAGAAAATGAAGGCGCTCTTGAAAGCTCACGGTGAAACGGAACAGACACTGTCACTTGACCATCCGTTTATTGATAGTGTAGTTTCTATTGAACGCCCTTGCTCCCCTGATCGATTACATAAAGAACAAAAACTTATCTCTAGCAGGTCTGCAAAAAGCTTAAAGGGCTAGGAAGCCTAACAGATTTTCAGCTTGATGAACAGTGACGCCAAGCTTTTCAATCACTCCATTTTTGACAAAGTAGAACAAATTGAATGCTTGTTCTTTCATGATGAATTGCGCTCCGGGATAGAGACTAAAGACTTCATTCCTTAATAAATAAACTTAACAAAAACCAAAAAGCGCCCCCACAAATGAGGGGGCGCTTTCATCAA
>JBAUJD010000956.1:0-1890 GCA_049683515.1 Thermosynechococcaceae cyanobacterium
GATGGGGAGTGGGTTCATCTTCAGGCAAAGCGGGGGGATCGAAGATGTTCCATTCTCCGTTTTCGACTTGGCGGTATTTCCAGGTGAGGTTGGCTTCTTCAATGGCATCGGTCCAGGCTTGAAACGCTTTATCGAGATTTTCCCACCAGGAATCCATGCCTGCACCCAGTTCCCAGGCGCGGCGAACGACGGGGGCAAGACGGCGATCTCCGCGTCCCACGAAGTCTTCCATTGCTGAAATACGAACGTCGGTGAAGTTGACCTTTACCCCGCGAATCTGCCGGAACTCTGCAAACAACAGTCCTCGCTTGCGCTTAAATTCTGAGGTTGAAACCGAGTGCCACTGAAAGGGCGTGTGGGGCTTGGGTGTGAAATTAGAAATAGTGACGTTGAAGTTGAGGCGTTTACGGCCCTGACACTCTCGGCGCAGCCAGCGCAGCGTCTCGGCAATCCCAATCACGTCGGCATCGGTTTCACCGGGGAGGCCAATCATAAAGTAGAGCTTCACCTTACTCCAGCCCTGCTCACAGGCCGTCTTAATCCCGCGCAGCAATTCTTCGTTGGTGAGTCCCTTGTTGATGATGTCCCGCATCCGCTGGGTTCCGGCTTCAGGCGCGAAGGTCAAACCTGTTTTGCGGGTGCCGCCGATGATGTTGGCGATGTTCTCATCAAAGCGATCGACGCGCTGACTGGGGAGCGAGAGCGAAATATTCTGATCCTGAAGCCGATTTTTGATCTCCATGCCCACCGCAGGCAGAGCCAGATAGTCAGAACAGCTCAGCGACAGTAACGAAAATTCGTTATAGCCCGTTTCTCGCATTCCTTTTTCAATCGCGTTGACCACTTGTTCGGGGTCTACATCCCGTGCCGGTCGGGTCAGCATTCCGGGCTGGCAAAAGCGACAGCCACGGGTGCATCCGCGTCTGACTTCAACTGTGAGGCGATCATGAACCGTCTGCACGTAGGGCACCAGACCAATGGAATATTCCGGCATCGGATCGGCCACCCGCCGCAGGATCCGCTTCGGCACATCTGGTCGATTGGGATGCACAGAACCATCGTCTGCCATGTCGTAGAACTGCGGCACATAAACGCCAGGAATCTGCGCCAGATCCAAGAGCAGCGCTTCCCGGCCCAGCCCTGCGGCTTTGCCTTCTTCTATAACGAAACCGATTTCAGGTAGCAGTTCTTCACCGTCACCAAGAGCAATGAAGTCAAAGAAATCAGCATAAGGTTCCGGGTTAGAAGTCGCCGTTTGCCCCCCCGCAAAAATCAGTGGATAGGTTCCTTCCCATCCCCCCATCTCCCCATCTCCAGACTCCGCATCCGCTCGTTCAGCCCAGGTAAGAGGAATACCCGCTAGATCCAGCATTTCGAGAATATTGGTGGCTCCGAGTTCGTAGCTAAGGCTGAAGCCGAGAATGTCGTAGTCGGTGAGGGGGCGCTTGGATTCGACTGCGAACAGTGATGTGTTGGTTTCGCGGAGCTTGGTGGCAAGATCTTGGGCGGGGAGATAGGCGCGATCGCACAACTGCCTTGGCTGAGCATTGAGAATGTTGTACAGAATGATGTGGCCTAGATTAGATGCCCCCACCTCATAGATTTCAGGATAGGTCAACACCCAACGCACCGTGGCACTCTCCCAGGGCTTATGCACGGCCCCTAGCTCATTACCCAGGTAACGAGCCGGTTTCATGATTTCGGGGGTCAACAAAGATTGAACGGCAACAGCCACAGCAACACTCAATAACGAACGTAAAATTCTAAAGGAACCTTAGATATCTACTATATCTATGTTCCGCAATGAACTAAGTGGCAGAACCGAAACCTGTCTAAAAAAGTGTTGCGCCTATCTACTTACGCAACACATGCTCCAGATCGGTGGAACAG
>JBAUJD010000957.1:0-4866 GCA_049683515.1 Thermosynechococcaceae cyanobacterium
GATCTTGAATGCTCTGGAGGCGCTCGGCTTCCGCTCGTTTCCAGGCCGTAATATCTTCAATCGCAAGTAGAAGGAGTCGCCCTGATGTATTGGGAGCAATTTCTCGAGCGTTGAAAAGCATGGCTCGATAGCCGAGGCGGTCAAAGGTCTGCTCAATCTCAAACGGTTCAATTTGACCAGCGCTGAGCAGCAGTTCTTCTAGATGCGATCGCAATTCAGGCATCTCCCATTCCCTCTCCCCTAACTCAAAGAGGCTGCGCTGCTCGGTGTCTTGGGGTGATTGCCTAAACATTTCATAAAAGGCTTGATTCGCCCTCTGCACCCGCAACGTCTCATCCAAAACCAGTAGCGGAATCGGCATCGACGCCACCAGACTTTCGGCATTGTGGCGAGACTGGTCGAGCTGCGCCAGCGTTTGCTTGAGATCGTTGATATCCACCAGCACCATGACGGCCCCATCAATGCGATCTTCGAGGGTGCGATAGGGTCGAATTCGCAGAAGGTACCAGCGGCCCTGGGTATCTTGAACCTCTTGCTCTTGAGTGCTGAGGGTATCGATCACCGATTGGATCAGCCGCTCTAGCTCAGAAACCTCTATCTCTAGGTTGAGCCGAATATGATTGAGCGGTCGCCCCTCATCGGCAGGGATGAAATTGAACAATGCTTGGGCACTGGGCGTAAAGCGGCGAATCCGCAGATCGCTGGACAGCATCAAAATCGGCAGATTGACGTTGTTGAGCAAATTGACCAAGTCATCATTGACCTGTTGGGCTTCTAGATTACGGCTCTGCAGCTCTGCGTTGGTGGTTTTTAATTCTTCATTGGCCGCCTGAATTTCTTCCTTGGCGGTCTGCAGTTCTTCGTTGGTGCTCTGCAGTTCCTCGTTACTAGAGAGAATCTCTTCATTGGCAACAATCAGCCGCTGGTTGGTGGCCTCCTGCTCCTCCACCGTCGCCTGTAGATAGATCTGAGTATCCTGTAGCGCTTGGCGAGCGATCGCGAGTTCTCGCTGTAGGGCCGTCTCTGCAACCTCTGTCTCTGCCTGATTGGAGGGTGGGGGCGGTTCTGGAGGGGGCGATCGCTCCGGCTCAAACAAAATCAGATAGCAGCACTCTTGGCGCTGCGGATCTTTGAGCGGCAGCACCTCAAGGCTGACTGGCTCAGACACCTCTCCGGCTAACGGCAAGCTCAGTTTTTTAATCGAGACATTTTGTTCCTTCGCTTGCTCAATCGCCATCCGTGTCTCTCGAATCAGGGGAGGCCGCAGCATTTTGAGCAGATTAAAGCTGGGGATGCCTGCTGCAGGTCTTAGATAGGGACTGGTATCCCCGCGAAACTGCAGAATATCAAGGGCTTCATTGACCACAACGCCGACAGGCGCGTAGCGATTGAGCATCACTTGGTCCGCCTGCCGCTGCAGGGCTAAACGAGCCTGGGTTTCTTCTAGAGGCGCAGCCGGGGAGGGGGCGAGGTCGGGGAAGTGATAGGTGTTGGCGACAAAATCTAGGTTGAGGCGCGCCGCTCCTGCCCTGCGCCGATAAAATCGATGCTTTTTGTCCACGACAGTAAAGAGGTTAGACGCTTCGCCAATGCTCTCAGAGCCACCTAGCATCAAAAACCCGTCAGCAGCAAGGCTGTAGTGAAAGACAGAAAAGATCCGCTTTTGTAGCGCCGAGTCAAAGTAAATCAAGACATTGCGACAGCTAATCAAGTCAATACTTGAAAAGGGCGGATCGCTGATCAGGTTTTGTTTGGCAAACACACACAGCTCACGCACGGCTTTACTGACCTGATAGCGGCCTTCAAACCCGACAAAAAAGCGTCGATATTCTGCCGGGATATCGTTGATGGCACTTTCGGAATAAAGACCCGTGCGAGCCTTGTCAATCACCACATCATTAATATCGGTGCCAAAAATCTGGATTGAGGGTTTAACGGGCTGTTTCGCCAGAAACGTCAGCAAGCAGATCGCCAGCGAGTAGCACTCTTCCCCCGTCGCGCAGCCGGGAACCCAAATCCGAATCGATGACTCTACGGTTTTATCCTGCAAAAGTGCCGGAAAGACCGTCTCTTGTAGTTCTGAAAACACATCGGAGTCACGGAAAAAGCGGGTGACTGAAATCAGCACATCTTGATAGAGTGCCTGCACTTCGTTGGCGTTTTCTGCTAGATACCGCCCATACTCTTCCAAAGACTGCAGCTTATGGAGTGCCATGCGGCGGCGCAAGCGGCGCTCGAAAGTGGTCTGCTTGTAGTATTTAAAGTTAACGCCCGTTGCGGTTTGCAGCAGCGAAAAAATGGTCGAAAGTGCTTCTTCTGCCGAGGATATTTCTGAGGTGTCTTCCGGCTCTAGCGCTGCGTTTTGCGCGCTCAGGTAGGGGTGGCGGCTAATGTCGGCTAGCTCAGTTGCAATCTCAGCCGGGGACAAAATAAAGTCAATCTGTCCCGTCGCGACAGCGCTGCTGGGCATGTCGCTATATTGGGCCGTAGCCCCACTTTGGGCAAAGGTGATGCCGCCTGCCCCTTTAATTTCTCGAATGCCCTGGGCACCGTCGCCATCTAGTCCTGACAAAATGACGCCAATGGCTCGATTCTGATAGGTGTTCGCTAGCGATCGCAAAAAGGTATCAATGGGCATGAACAGGCGCTGGGTGGGATCGCGCTCCACCAGTCGCAGGTGCCCGTCCACCACCGTCATTTCGGTATTAGCCGGGATCACATAGATGCGAT
Source organism: Thermosynechococcaceae cyanobacterium (assembly GCA_049683515.1). Lineage (GTDB taxonomy): Bacteria > Cyanobacteriota > Cyanobacteriia > Thermosynechococcales > Thermosynechococcaceae > RCC1774. The sequence goes on from JBAUJD010000957.1 coordinate 2,731, forward strand.
CGGGTTCAATGGCGGCTCCGTCCTCAACCTCGGTCACCGATATCGGCGTGATTCGACTCAGAATCTCACTCAGCAGGCTGGGCTGATTGGGGCTTAAATGGTGAATCAATACATAGGCCATCCCCAAACCGGTGGGCAAGTGCCGCAGCAGTTCTGACACAGCCTCAATGCCACCAGCAGAAGCGCCAATGCCAACCACGGGGTATTCATTGGCGTTGGCCTGTAGCGCTTCTACTTGATGTTCAGACATCGACTGACGAAGCTCAAGTGGTTATGTTTAAAGACTATTGATAAACCACTGCAAACGCAAGGACGAGAATGCTCCTTCGTTTTGAAGAGGAGCAAGATCCTGACTCCTCTTGTCCTTGAGCGCTAGCCACTAAACGGCAGTCCGACTGCGCGACGCGGTTGTGCCTGCCATCGGGTATACATTCCAGTCGTAAATACCGCCGCGTTGATTTAAGGCTGTCCCGGCCCGCTGAATTTCAGGTTCTGTTTCCTCGACTAAGATGATGTAATCGCCCTGATTGAGGCGTTCATCGTAATATTTAGCCCGGTCTTCAGGAATTCCCCAGCCCACGAGTGCCCCAATCAAGGTGCCGCCAGCAGCACCAATGCCGCTGCCTAACAGTGTATTGGCAAGGACAACACCCAGTTCAGCAATGGAGCCAACGCCAGGAATGGCTAAGACGCCAAGTCCACCGATCAGACCCAAAGCACCACCGATTGTAGTCCCAGCTTTGGCCCCGGCTTTGGCTCCTTCTTTGGCCTGATGACCGTCAACGTCACTGACCTCAACACCGCCCATCTGTGACGGATGATCGCCTTTACTAATCACTGAAACCTTATCCATATTGAAGCCAGAGTCTCTGAGATTGGTGAGCGCAGATTCAGCTTCTGGTCGAGTTTCGAATCGCCCAATCGCGTGCTGATACGTATCAATAGCCATATTATTCTCCGTTATTCTGATTGATCGTTCAAAGCCTCAGTGAAAAAGGGGAAAGCAGATTATCTTTTGACTTGCTCTTTTGAGTCAGCAAAGATCCTTCCGTTTACCTCAACAGTTCGGACGACTGAAGCTTTTACTTACTCCCCATTGTTCTCAATCTGCCTTTAGGATTCATCCCTCTTAAGAACGAAGTTTGCTCTCTACCCGTCGATAGATTTTGTCTAGTTGTTTAACCTATTCGTACGCATCAATAATTTGTATGTACACAATAGAAGTCCTGAAATCATAAAAGTCTCCCAAAGTGCGAGATTGAGGGGGCCAATATAGCAAATTGGATACACCCTCTTAGAGACCTAACTTAGGATAGAGGAGCAATGCATTAGAGGGCGTTATCTTGAAATCGTTAAGCAACCTTCTTCACGATGAACTATTTGATTGCAGTGCTCTCTAATCGCGTTCAAAATGTTAAATGACGTTGGCTTTATTATTGAAACCCTTGTGATCGGAACGCTAGCCTACATTGGTTCCATCATTTTGCTGCGAGTGTCTGGTAAGCGAACGCTTTCTAAGTGGAACTCTTTTGACTTTGTGGTCACAATCGCGCTCGGTTCAATCTTAGCCAGCGTGTTGCTCTCAAATCAGACTTCTTTGGCCCAAGGGTTAGTCGGCTTTGGTCTGCTGGTTTCGCTGCAGGCCATGATTACCTGGACTGCGGCTCGCTCCACTGTTATCCAGAAACTCATCAAAGCAGAACCTGCTCTGCTACTGTATCAGGGCAAAATGCAGCACAAGGTCATGAAACGAGAACGAGTTGCTGAAGGAGAAATTTTAGCGGCGCTCCGAACCAGCGGGGTTGCATCCGTAGAAGATACAGCGGCGGTCGTTCTAGAAACCGATGGGAGTTTTAGCGTTATCCAAGACCTAGGCAATGCTCCGTCGGCGCTTAAAGATGTCAAAGAATTTGAACGCATCGCGAGGGCTTTCTGAAAACGCCCCCAAAATTTGAACGAAGAAAGGATAGACGGCCTGAGTATCTGAGGATAGAGCTTTTTTGATCGATCAACTTCAAAAGTGCAACAATATCTAGCCCCAGGGCTATTTCATTCTAAATAAAGAGGTAAGAGTTTTGAGTCCAAAGCCTGAGTGGCGTTGCGCTTGAGCCATATTATCAAAGCCCATATCCCGAT
>JBAUJD010000958.1:0-5554 GCA_049683515.1 Thermosynechococcaceae cyanobacterium
ACGCAATAGCAGCGAGTTCTGAAGTGTTGGCGATTCGAGGTAAGGTGCTGCCGGCGACGCTCAGCGATGTGGCGCTGTGGGCTGAACTTGATGACGGTCGTCGCATTGAGGGTGAGTCGCAAATTACCGCAGCCAATGGCCGCATTATCGAAATTGGCTGTACGCCCGTCGCCCCCCCTGCCCTGCCCAGTGTCCTCGTTGCAATTCAAGAAGCTGACCTGATTGTGCTGGGTCCAGGAAGCCTGTACACCAGCGTTGCCCCGAATCTATTGGTGCCCGATATTGTTGATGCAATAGCAAATCGCCATGTTCCGCGTATCTATGTTTGCAATATTATGAGCCAACCTGGTGAAACCGATGGCTACACGGTTGCCGATCACGTCAAGGCATTAGATGCAATCTGTCGCCGCCGCGTCTTTGATGCAGTGTTAGTGCAAAAAAGACAGCCCTCAGCCCTAGCGTTAGCGCGCTATGCCAAAGAAGACGCGCATCCCATCATCGTAGACCAACGAGAACTGGTCAATTTAGGTTGCCGCGTCATCCTTGCCAACGTGATGGACGAAGATCCCAACACTCAATATGTGCGACACAGCTCTCAGCGGTTGGCCCGAGTCATCCTACGCTGGTACGAACGTGTTCAGTCCTTAGAGCTCGAACAACACTCTCGCAAATAACGGTCTGCTAGCCAAGCGTCTCCCCCATTGTTTAAGATTGGCTTTAGATTTTAGCTTTCATCTTAGACTCCATTCGCCGCCCATAGGAACACCTCATGACGCTTGGTTACCTTGCCCTGGTCCTACATGCCCACCTGCCCTTCGTTCGCCACCCAGAAAGCGATTTTGTTTTAGAAGAAGAATGGCTGTTTGAGGCAATTACCGAGACCTATGTACCCCTGCTACAGGTCTTTGAGGGGCTTAAGCGAGACGGAATTGACTTCAAAATCACCATGAGCATGACACCTCCCCTCGTCTCGATGCTCAGAGATCCATTACTGCAGGAACGCTATGATGAGCACCTCGCCCAACTCGAAGAATTAGCCCAACTTGAGGTTGAGCATCATACCCACAACGAGCATCTGCGCTACCTGGCTCAGCACTATGTCGATGAATTCCATCAAGTTCGTGAGGTCTGGGAAAACTATGGCCGTGATTTGGTCGGTGCCTTTAAGAAATTTCTTGACAGTGGCAACTTAGAAATTATGACCTGCGGGGCCACCCACGGCTACCTGCCCCTGATGAAAATGTATCCAGAGGCCGTATGGGCGCAAATTCAAGTAGCCTGTGAACATTATGAGCAAAACTTTGGTCGCCCCCCCAAGGGCATTTGGCTCCCTGAATGCGCCTACTACGAAGGATTGGAGCGCCAGCTTGCCGATGCGGGTCTACGGTACTTCTTGATGGATGGTCACGGGTTGCTCTACGCTCGCCCGCGCCCCAAGTTTGGATCCTATGCTCCTATCTTCACTGAAACAGGTGTGGCGGCTTTCGGGCGCGATCATGAATCATCGCAGCAGGTGTGGTCGTCTGAGGTGGGCTATCCCGGCGCACCTGAATATCGCGAGTTTTATAAAGATATTGGCTGGGAAGCAGACTACGAATATATCAAGCCCTACATCATGCCCAATGGCCAGCGCAAAAATGTAGGCATCAAGTATCACAAAATCACCGGACGCGGCGGTGGACTCAGTGAAAAAGCGCTTTACGATCCCTACTGGGCCAAGGAAAAGGCTGCAGAACATGCGGGTAACTTCATGTTTAACCGGAGTGAGCAGATTCGTAAGCTCAACGGCATGATGGGTCGGCCCCCTATCGTCGTCTCTCCCTATGATGCAGAGCTATTTGGGCATTGGTGGTATGAGGGGCCGTGGTTCATTGACTACCTCTTCCGTAAGTCATGGTATGACCAAGGGGTCTATACGATGACTCATCTGGCTGACTACCTGCGGGAAAATCCAAGTCAGCAGGTGGCCCGTCCTTCCCAGTCAAGCTGGGGCTACAAGGGGTTTCATGAGTATTGGCTCAATGAAACAAATACCTGGATTTACCCTCATCTGCATAAGGCGGCTGAACGCATGATCGAGCTAGCCCGCCGGGAACCAGAAGATGAGCTACAGTGGCAAGCCCTCAATCAGGCAGCTCGTGAACTATTACTCGCGCAATCCTCTGATTGGGCCTTCATTATGCGAACGGGAACGATGGTGCCCTATGCGGTGCGGCGGACTCGCAATCACCTCTCTCGCTTTCATAAACTCTACGAGGATATTAATCAAGGCAAGGTTGACTCAGGCTGGTTAGAGAAGGTGCAAGCAATGGACAATATCTTCCCGGAAATTAATTATCGGGTGTATCGCCCTCTCTAGAGAGCGTTGGAGAATCAGAGCGAACCGCACAAAGACAACAGACTGCCCACCGCTGCAGTTCTGCTGGAGGGGTGGCACAGTGACATTTAGGGCACAGTGGATAGTTCTGGGATTGTGACTGGACTCGTTCTGACCACCGCTTGAAAACGTCTTGATAATGATCTGTTGCTTGAAGTGCTGCTGCGTCGCTCGGCCCAACCACCAATGATTTGGGAGTCCATTCTGTAGCCTGCTTTGAGCTGAGGCGGCGCGATCGCCATTGGCTCGTAGAAAAACGAATATCGGTCAGCGGAGTTTTCAGTATGGTATTGAGTTTCTCCAAAATTCGCTGCCGTTCAAAGGCTAAATTTTGCGCCCAAACGCCGCTAGAGGTAGAAACAATCAACACCTGTTGCGAAGTGATTTGACTCGGCTGAGTCTGGGCGGCGACAACGGGGCCAACAATGTCGGCCCAAGCCTGCTGTAGCTTGCCAAACTCGCGCTGCTGCTGCCCCTGTGTTTTACGAAATTTGCCGAGGACTTGGTTGACGGGTTCGAGAGTCATAGAACTAAGAAATGGGCTGCAAAGCCAAGAATTTATCTAAGGCACTGACCACTTTGGGAGGCCAGCGACGGACTTGCGTGACCCATTCTATATCTCGATAGCGACGATCTAAGCCCACGGCAGAGGCCCAGTTGCTCTCGGCTTCGCCCGTTTGTCCTGCAGCCCATAGCGCTGCCGTCAGGGCTGCTCGCATATCGGCAAATTGCGGATATTTTCGCACCAGATTTTTCATGGTGCGAATGGCGTCTTGCGTTTGATCGGTTTGATACAGTGCCAAAGCATAATTGGCTCGGGCAAAGGCAAAGTCTGGTGCTAGATCTGCAGCGAGCAGATACTCTTCAACGGCAATATCCCAATGTCCGAGACCGGCGTTCGCGTTGCCGAGGTTATTATGGGCAACGGGATCTTGATCGTCGATATCTAAGACATGGTTGTAATCTGCAATAGCATCATCCCAATGCCCCAGCCCCTCTTGAGCCACCCCCCGATTGAGGTAGGGGTCCGGCTGATTAGGGGCAATGTCGATGGAGTGGTTGTAATCTGCGATCGCATCTTCTAACTTATTTTGGCTCACCCTGGCGTTGCCGCGATTGCTCCACAGGGCTGGGTTTGTGGGTTGCTGGTCTAAGAGCTGAGTCCAATAGGTTTCAGCCGTGGCAAAGTCTCCGATATTGGTGGCCTCTAGGGCTTGGTCAAAGATAGTATCAAGTTGTTCGTCCGCTAAAGGCTCAGTTAAGCTGGGCGCGGCAAGGCTAGGTAAGGGCGTCAGCATCATAAAGCAAAGCAACAGAATCAATCCGATGCTCACCCACGAGCGCAAACCCAGATACTGATGGCCTACTGGTTGATACCTCATACTCAAGGAACTCTCTAAGGTTCTGCTTGCTTTACTCTAAACGATTGCTTGGTGTCAGTGTCAGGGTGGTTCTCAATTGGAGTGGTGGAATTTTTCGATTGAGATTGTCCCGCAATCGTCGTAATCCTGGTATCGTAAATGGGGAGATTTTGAAACGGTAACGACAGGACAACTGCATGGGACAAGCGTATCAGCGAGTCTTGTTAAAACTCAGCGGAGAAGCATTGATGGGAACATTGCCCTACGGCATTGATCCGGCTGTCGTGCAGAGCTTCGCCGCAGAAATTGCCGATGTCGTGGCTAAGGATATTCAGGTTGCCGTCGTCGTCGGGGGTGGCAATATCTTCCGGGGCGTCAAAGGCGCTGCTGGTGGCATGGACCGAGCCACCGCCGACTACATTGGCATGATCGCCACGGTCATGAATGCCATGACGCTGCAGGATGCTCTAGAGCAGATTGAAGTCCCCACCCGTGTGCAAACCGCGATCTCGATGCAAGAAATCGCCGAACCTTACATTCGCAGGCGAGCGATACGACATCTAGAAAAAGGGCGCGTGGTTGTTTTTGGGGGTGGTTCAGGTAATCCTTTTTTTACCACCGATACCACGGCAGCGTTGAGAGCGGCAGAAATTGATGCCGAGATTATCTTTAAGGCGACTAAAGTCGATGGGGTCTATGACTGTGATCCGAAGCTGAACCCCAACGCCAAGCGGTTTAAAAGCCTCACTTACAGCCACGCGCTTCAGAATGATATTGGGGTCATGGACAGTACTGCTATTGCCCTCTGCAAAGACAACGATATCCCCATCTCAGTGTTTGACCTATCCGTCGGCGGGAATATTCGCCGCGCTTTGACGGGTGAAAATATCGGCACCTTTGTAGGAGGTTCATGTGATGTTATCTGAAACTGAAGACCTAATGAAAAAGGCTGTTGAAGCAGCTCAACGGTCTTTCAATACGATTCGGACCGGACGAGCCAATACCTCGCTTTTAGACCGGATTATGGTGGATTACTACGGTGCACCTACGCCGCTTAAGTCCTTGGCAACCCTGGGGACACCGGATGCCAGTACCATCACCATTCAAGCCTTTGACACCACCAGTCTAGGCGATATTGAGCGTGCTATCTCAATGTCGGATGTGGGTCTAGTGCCCAATAATGACGGCAAAATTATTCGCCTTAATATTCCGCCGTTAACAGAAGAGCGTCGTCAAGAGTTTGCCAAGATGGCGTCAAAGCTAGCTGAAGAGGGGAAAGTGTCGGTGCGCAATATTCGCAGAGATGCAGTCGATGAGGCTCGTAAGCAAGGTAAGAGCGGCGACATCTCAGAAGATCAGGCCCGAGATCTGCAAGACGAGATTCAAACGCTAACCGATAAATATTCCGCTGAGATTGATAAGCAACTAGCAGCCAAAGAAAAAGAGATTCTGACGGTTTGATCGTCTCTAAACTATGTATGACTGTTTAATTGTAGGGGCCGGACCCGCAGGTGGGACTGCAGCCTATCACCTAGCGAAAAAAGGGCGCTCGGTCTTAGTACTAGAGAAAGAATCTCTACCACGCTATAAACCCTGTGGTGGTGGCGTTTCCCCTATCGTGGCGCAGTGGTTTGACTTTGACTTTTCTCCAGCGATTTCGCTGCGGGTCAATACCATTCGCTATACCTGGAACATGGGCGACCCAGTAGAGGCAGAGCTGCAAACCCCAGAACCGATCTGGATGGTGCGCCGAGATATCTTTGACCACTTTTTGATTCAGAAAGCTCAAGAGCAAGGCGCTGAGCTGCGGGATCAA
>JBAUJD010000959.1:0-3337 GCA_049683515.1 Thermosynechococcaceae cyanobacterium
TAGCGAATGAAGTGGCGTTGGTTAGCCCTCAAAAAGCGATCAAAAAGCTCAAGGATTACGCCGCTCCTAACTATTTAGCATGGCGGGGGTTAGCTTTGGCCTATCGTGACCACGGCACACCAGAGCAAGCGATGAACGCGGTGGATCAGGCACTGACTGCGGCTCCCAATAATCCTGAGCTGCTGTATCTTAAGGCGCAAATTCTACGGAAGCAAGATAAGCTAGCTGACAGTCGCAAAATGTTTGACCAGGCTCTAGCTCAAAAGGCTCAATTGCCTGCCGGTTTGGTGAAGCAGATAGCGAAGGAACGTAGCAAAATTTAGCCGCTCTATGCAAGTATCTTTCCGGGAATTTAACGCCTTTGATCTGTGGATTTGGGTCGAGTTTGAGACAGGGCCATCTGAGCAAGAGAAGCAATATGTTGAAGAGGTGTTTAATTCCTGGTTTTTCGTGGGCAAGCTGGGAGGGTTTGATGCCGAGAATCTGCAGGTGCAGGATGCCGGGGTTGACCTGAGCTACCTCTCTTACAACGAGACTTCGGCCGATACCCCCTTGATGGCTCTCATGCACAACATGGGGGAGTTTGAGTATGAAGGGTATTGGTGTCGCTGCTGGTTTGATCTGGGGACCAGCGATGCGATCGCACTTGACGTACTTATCAATGCTCTGAAGCGGTTCAGCCAAGATTTTGTGAATCTGCAGCAGCTCATCATCGGCGGTGAAAACCCCGACTGGCCCGTCGAAGATCGCGCCAACCCCCTCAAAATGGTAGACGATGGCGACGACTGATAAAGATGATTTAAAATGCGTCTATAGTCAGTGACTATGGGCAAAATAAGCATGCACGACATTACGATTTCAAAATTCAAAGCGCAGTGCCTGAGACTCCTAGATGAGGTTAATCGGACAGGCGAACCACTGACGATTACTCGAAACAAGCAGCCGATTGTCACCATCTACCCCGCGCCTAATTCCAAAAGAAGAGTACCGTTTGGCATCTCTAAAGGAACTGGACAGATTACAGGAGATCTAGTGGCACCTGCTGCAGATCTAGATGATTGGGAAGCGCTGCAGTGAGATTGTTGCTAGACACTCACATTTGGCTTTGGTACCTGCTGGGAAATGAGCGCCTCTCAATCGCTTTGCGAAATGAGATTGAAACAAATAACGAACTATGGCTCTCCCCCATTAGCGTCTGGGAAACACTCACTCTGGCTCAAAAAGGACGACTTCAGCTCCAGCCCGATCCCCATGCATGGGTTAAAAAGAACTTGAGGTCACTCAACGTCCGCGAAGCTAGACTTACCCATGAAATCGCAATACTCACTAGAATACTATGTCTAATTCCTGGCCCAGCTTGGCCCTTGATGCTTGGCAAGATACTTACGTCACTCTCCACATGTGGACCCAGATCGTAGGCAAAATCCGGCTGGTGCGGACCCCTTGGATCAACCATTCTTGGCATGTACCGTTATACCTAACGGCGCGAGGGCTAACCACCAGTACGATTCCCTACGATAGCCGCGTCTTTCAGATAGATTTTGACTTTGTCGATCATCAGCTACGAATAGTAACCAGCGAAGGACAGACGCAAAGTCTTGAACTACGACCTCGCTCAGTCGCAGACTTTTACCAGGCTGTGATGGATAGTTTCGCAGCTCTAGATATTCACGTCAAAATCAATACCACCCCCAACGAAATTGCTGATCCGATCCCTTTCGAGCAGGATAATACCCACAGTGCCTATGATGCCGACTACGCCAATCGGTGCTGGCGGGTTCTGCTTCAGAGTGAGCGGGTCTTTCGTGAGTTTCGTTCCTACTTCAGCGGCAAGGTTAGCCCGGTTCACTTTTTCTGGGGTAGCTTTGACCTTGCGGTAACTCGATTCTCAGGAAAATCAGCACCAGAACACCCCGGCGGCGTTCCTAATTTGCCCGATGATGTCGCCAAGGAAGCCTATTCTCAAGAGGTCAGCAGTGCTGGATTCTGGCCGGGGCTGGGGCTGGGCTATCCCGCATTTTATTCCTACGCCTACCCTTCTCCTGAAGGATTTAAGGATGTCTCCGTTCAACCTGAAGCAGCCTTTTTTCATGAGGCGCTGGGGGAGTTTATTCTGCCCTATGATGCGGTGTGCAAGGCGGAAGACCCGGATCAGATGCTGCTGGCGTTTCTCCACAGCACCTATGAAGCAGCGGCAAACCTCGCGAACTGGGATCAAACAACCTTACGGCAAACACAGTTCAAATAAAGGTTCTCATCGGTAAGGCTTTAATGTGCTCAGGCTAAGTCAAAGAGCAAAATTTCTGCTCCAATCTGAGTCTCAATCTCTAGCGTTTTGCTAACTGTGAGTTGAATGCCATCGCCCTGGCGGAGTTCTTCTCCGTTGAGAGTAATAATGCCTCGTATCACTTGCACCCAGGCATACCGTTCTGGATAAATCTTGTAGCCAATGCTGTCTCCTGATTCAAGAATGGCGGTGTATAGATCAACGTCTTGATAAATTTTGACGGCACCGTTACGGCCATCGTGAGCGCCAATGAGGCGAAGTTGACCTTGCTTCTCGCCAAGCGGAAATTCTTTTTGAGCATAGCGAGGGGACAGATCGAGGTGACTCGGTAAAATCCAAATTTGAAGAAAGTGGACAGGTTCTGTTTGGGAATGATTAAATTCACTGTGGGTGATGCCGGTGCCTGCGCTCATGATTTGGGCCTCGCCGGGGCGAATGACGGTGCCGTTACCCAAGCTATCTTTGTGTTCTAAGGCTCCCTCTAGAACGTAGGTGAAAATTTCCATCTCTTGATGGCTATGGGTGGCAAATCCAGCACCAGGAACAACGCGATCTTCATTGATCACCCGCAACGACCGAAAGCCCATCCGCTCAGGGTCTTGAAATCCTCCGAACGAAAAAGTGTGACGACTATCGAGCCAGCCTAGCTGAGTCTGACCCCGAAAGCTGCGATCGTGAATCAAGTCGGTTGTCATTGTTGTTTCAAGGTTGTTCTAGACCTATTCAGCCACATCCGGGAGTGGGATAAACTCATCTTCTTCTGGCACTGGCCCAAACCGCTGTGCTTTCCAGTCCTGCTTGGCTTGCTCAATTCGCTCTGATCGACTGGAGACAAAATTCCACCATTTGATGCGTTCGCCCACGGGTTCGCCGCCGACAACAACGCATCGAGCCGAACCGCTTGCCGTAATTTCAACGGGTTGATCTGCCTCTAGGACCGCCAACCGATGCTGCGCTAAAGGTTCTCCGTCTAGGCTCAGGTTTGAGGTGACGCTATAAACGGCTCGTTCGCTGTAGTTTGCTGGTATAACGAAGCGTCCGCCTTCAGAG
>JBAUJD010000960.1:0-6378 GCA_049683515.1 Thermosynechococcaceae cyanobacterium
GGGTAATGCCATCAAATATTCACCCTTGGGTGGTAAAATTCTATTCGATCTCCGGCGAGAGGATGATTCTGTTTTATTCACGATAGAAGATTATGGGCTAGGGATACCTGAAGCCGATCAAACTAATATTTTAAATTCATTCAATCGTGCTAGTAATGTGGGCACAATATCAGGGACAGGCTTAGGTCTTGCGATTGTTAGTAAGTCAGTCAATCTTCACGGCGGTCAACTTGACTTTAAAAGTCAAGAATCTGCTGGCACAACGTTTACCGTTCAAATTCCAGTTTACTCATAGGGGGAAATCATGGCTAAGATTCTTGTTATTGAAGATGAAACAACAGTTCGTGCGAATATTACAGAACTTCTCGAAGCTGAAAATTACGAAGTGATTACAGCAGAGAACGGTTTCTTTGGTATTCTCTGGGCGCAGGAAAAGATGCCGGATCTAGTGATTTGCGACATGATGATGCCTGCCATTGATGGTCGTGATGTTTTGAGAGTAATCCGAGAAGATAAACTAACAGAATCTCTACCCTTTATCTTTCTGACCGCTAGAGCAGATCGAACCGATATGCGTCAAGGGATGAATATGGGAGCAGATGATTATTTGACAAAGCCTTTTTCTCGTAGTGATTTATTAGAGGCTGTTCATACGAGATTGCAGAAACATGATCGTAGTGAAGAGCGTTATCAAAAAGCGCAAGAAAAAGCACTGAATTTACAACTAAAGTTGCAAGAATTACAGCAAGATAAAGATATTGAGATGACGTTTTTAGAAGAACGCCTACAGAACATTGCACCAAAGCTCATTAGAGCGATAAGACTGTTGGTACAAGTCCCCCCTGGCTCCTACCGAAATAACTGTCTTACGATTCTGCAAGACGTCTTTAACAAAGAAATTATGGAGATTCAAGATCTGCCCGATTTTTCAAATTTAGCGGCTGAAGATCAGTCGGGGATTTTGCAAGAATTAGGTCTTTCGTAAGTTTGGTAGAATATGCAGATGTATTGAGTATCTGCTTGGCTCCTGTAGGAACAATCAGGGCTTCAGACAGTCCGTGGGAATATACTCTAGGCTAGAGTATAAAAATCACAGTGGGCACAGTGCCCTGGGTCACTTGGGGAATAGTGCCCTTAATCTCTGCCAGTTGAGACTCTTTTTTTCGAGTTAACTGACAGTCCCATTTGTCGGGAGTATCTTATGAAACCTTTCTCCGTTGCCTTGGGCTGTTGCCTAGGGCTAGTTTTGATGCCGGTAGCGGTTCAAGCCCCGTCTTTTTCTCAAGGTGCAGCGGGGCCAGCCGTTGAGGGTTGGCTGAGTCAATCTTTCCCCGATGGGCAAGGCGATCGCATCCCCCAAGATCGGGGCAGAGGCATCGGCTTCCCGGATTTATTCAATATCATTCGAGTGCGGCCCCGGCAACCTCAGCCCCAATCGCCCCGAGATGTTTTTGAAGATCAGATCAAAAAGGCAACCCCCGAAGCCGCCGTTCAGCGCATTGAAGCTTGGCAGGCCCAACGCTTTAGCGAGTATTTAGGGCTGCCAACGCCTCCCACTGCGATGAGCGCGACCCAAATTTCACAACGGCTAGGTCAGCTCTCACAGCGTACTGGTCAAAGATCGGGACTCATCTATGTCGCTGCGCTCAAAGATGAGCTGCAGCTTTTCTTTATTCCCCCCAGCGATAGTCCCTTCGTTCAGCAGCAGCCCACTCTGATTGCCTCAACCCAGCCTCTATTGGCTCAGAGTGCGCCCCCCGTTGTGCGTGAAGTACTTGGCAAGGTGGATCGCAAAGATCTGCTTAAAGAAGCTAAAAAATTCCTCACTGAGGTTCGTGATCCCAGCAAAGTGAATACCAGTAGCTACCTCGCCTCGTCTCAACGGCTCTACCAGTGGATTGTGGCCCCTCTGAAGCCACAGCTAAAGGCCCACGGCATCGAAACGCTGCTGTTCTCAATGGATGACGACTTGAGATCGCTTCCCCTAGCGGCTCTCCATGATGGTCAGCAGTTTTTGGTCGAAACGCATCAGGTGGCACTGTTGCCCAGCTTTGGACTCACGGATTCAGAATTTAGCGATCTCCGCAATCGCACGGTATTGGCAATGGGTATTTCAGAAAGTACCCAGGGGTTATCGCCCCTGCCTGCAGTGCCGGTCGAGCTATCGGCATTGGCAAACTACTTCTGGAAAGGACGCAGCCACGCCACCCTCAATCAAGATTCAACGCTGGCGAACCTACAGACCTTCCAGAGTCAAAATCATTACGGCATCATTCACATTGCTAGCCATGCTCAATTTAGATCGGGCGCACCCCAGAATTCATTTATTCAGTTTTGGAACGGCAAACTGAACTTAAACCAGCTTCAGGGATTGTCTCGCACGCTCCGCTGGCAGTCGAACCCATCGCTAGATCTACTGGTGTTGAGCGCCTGCCAGACCGCAGTGGGCAGTAACGAGGCCGAACTGGGGTTTGCAGGGTCCGCCCTCAATGCTGGTGTGAAGGCCACGGTGGCGAGCCTTTGGATGATTAGTGACGAAGGGACATTGGGCGTAATGTCCAAATTTTATGAACATCTCCGCACGGCACCCACAAAAACAGAAGCGCTTAGGCAGGCGCAGCTTGCTATGTTGAAGGGACAAGTCCAGATTAAAGATGGAACGCTACAGCTTTCTGATCAGGTGCAAATCGCATTGCCCCCAGTGCTTGCTGAGCGAGGAGACCGGGCCTTCACCCACCCCTATTTTTGGTCAGGCTATACCGTGGTGGGTAACTGGAATTAGTCGCCTAGGTGTTCTTTGACGATCGCAACTAGATAGTTTGTCCACTGATCAGTGAGGGGCTGAGTCGCAGCTTCTACCATGACCCGAATCACCGGCTCCGTGCCTGACGCCCGCACCAGCACTCGTCCTTGGTCGCCCATGTCATCCTTGGCGCGCTCAATGGCGGCCTGGAGTGGCTCGCAGCCTTCCCAGTGACGGCGGCGATCGCGATCTTCGACCTGCACATTCTCAAGCCGCTGGGGATAAGTCTGAAAGCTATCATCTATCAGGGACATCAGACAACCGCCAGCTTGCTGAACGATGGTGGTTAAATGAAGCGCCGTGAGTAGACCATCACCCCCAATCCCGTAGTGGGGACAGAGAATATGGCCTGACTGCTCACCGCCCAACATGGCACCCGTGGTCACCATTTCAGCATGGACATACTGATCGCCGACATCGGCCCTCAGCAGTCTGCCGCCGCGAGCCTCCCAGGCTCGCTCAAAGCCAAGGTTAGACATAACGGTGGCGACAATCAAGTCCTCAGGAAGCTGCTGCTGTGCCTGGAGCTGACGGCCCCAAAGGTAAAGAATGTAATCGCCATCGACGACTCGGCCCTTGGCATCAACAGCCAACACGCGATCAGCATCGCCATCAAAGGCAAAGCCAAGATCTGCGCCATGTTCAGCCACTGCCGCCTGCAGCAGGTCTAGGTGGGTCGAGCCGCACCCTACGTTAATGCGATCGCCATCGGGCTGGTCGTGGAGACAAATGACCTCAGCTTGCATGGCTCGAAAAACGTCAGGAGCCGTCCCCGTAGCTGCACCCCAGGCTAGATCTAAAACGACCTTGAGACCCTTGAAATTATCGGTAAGGGGTTGCTGAATGGCTTGGGTATAGTGGTGGATTAATTCAGGGCGATGGTAGTGGTGCCCCCAGGTTGTCTTGCTAGAGAGCTGCTCAATCTGATTGATGCGCAGGTGAGATTCAATCTCTTTTTGTACGGTGCGCGAGAGCTTGGCTCCGTTGGCCCCGAAAAACTTAATGCCGTTGTCTGCGGGTGGATTATGGCTGGCCGAGACCATGACGCCCCCCAAGGCATCAGTGGTATGGGTTAAGTAAGCGACGGCGGGGGTTGGACACAACCCCAGATTCCAGACGTCTAGACCGGCAGCGGTCAAACCGGCAGAGAGGGCCATCGCTAGCATGTCACTAGAGTTCCGTGAGTCTTGCCCCACAATAAAGGGGTGCCTGCCTTCGGTGCCCTGCTGCAGCACTCGTCCAGCCCAGAAACCGACATGAAGCGCTAATGCAGGCGTAAGATCGCGTCCCGCCTGCCCTCGAATGCCGTCAGTACCAAACAAAGGAGTATGGGGTTCGGGCGGCAGTATCGTCTTCTTGCTAGGATCCAAAAGGGGAGAAGCAACCATCTTTCACACTCCACACAAACCGAATAATTTGTCAAACGTAGCGGTCACCGAGAGCGAAAGCTACAATTGATGTAGCTAATGCCATAAAATCTGTACCAGAGACGTAAACGTCCGTAAGCTTAACACCTCAAATAGGTAAAGATCACTATTTGAGAGCGCTCAGCCTTGCTTCAAAGACAGGTCATTAGGGGGGATTAGAGGTTTTGAACGCTACGATATAATTTTTCTTTGCCTGACTCCTATCACATGCTCTTAGACTCTTCCTCTCAACGCCAGCGACCGGTACGAATCGTCGGCGAGGGACTCCGCAGCTTTGTATTGGTGGGTCTGATTACGGTCATTTTGTTTGGCGCGCTGGGGTCGCGTCTGGGGGTTTTGCAGCTTCTGCAGGGAGAGCGGAACCGAGAGCTTGCCAATGAAAATAGAATTCGACTGATTCCGAAGCGGCCTGAACGGGGCAAGATTCGCGATCGCAAAGGTCGAACCCTCGCCACTAGCGATTTTACCTACTCCGTGTTTGTGTGGCCTTTGGTGCAAAAAGATCCGGCTTGGCCCCGAACGCTGAAGATATTGGTTAATATTCTGGGCATCCCTGAAAAGACAATTCAAGACCCGTTAGAAAAAGCCGGAGAAAATTCACCCTCACTGGTGCGGATCTCTAAGGGACTGAGCTTTGCCCAAGTCGTTGCCTTGTCTGAACGCAGCGATGAACTGGTGGGCGTTGAGCTAGATAAAGAGGCTCTACGCTCCTATCCCCATAAAGAGCTAGCGGCTCAGCTCTTGGGCTACATTGGCGAAATTAATGCCGAAGAATACGCTGAGAGAAAAGAGCAGGGCTATCGCCTCGGCGATGTGATTGGCAAGTCGGGGATTGAAGCCCAGTATCAAGATGCGCTGCGGGGGGTGTGGGGCGGCCAGCAGGTTGAGGTTGATGGAGCTGGTGGCATTGTTCGGGTTCTGGGTCAAAAGCCCTCAGAGTCAGGTCAAGATATTACCCTCAACCTCGACCTCGATGTTCAAGAGGCTGCCGAGAAAGCGCTCGGTAATCGTCCCGGAGCCGTTGTCGCGCTCGACCCTAGAGATGGTGCAGTTCTGGCAATGGTGAGCCATCCCGGCTTTGACCCGAACTGGTTTGCTCAGGGCATTACCCAGGCACAGTGGAACACTATTCAAACGCGCAAGTTCCCGTTGGTCAATCGAGCCACGCGCACGTTCCCGCCAGCGAGTACGTTTAAGGTGGTGGCCGCCACGGCGGGCATGGAGTCTGGTAAATATCCGCCCAATACAAGATTAATGACCTATGGGTCAATCCATGGTGTAAGAGCTTGGAACGGTGCTGGGTTTGGTGTCATTGGCTACCGAGGGGCTTTGCAGTGGAGCAGCAATACCTTCTTTGGTCAAGTGGGCGTCAAGGCTGGCCCCGATGAACTGATGAAGTGGGCACATAAATACAGTATTGGTGAAAAAACGGGCATTGATCTGCCCAATGAAGGCACTGGTTTTATACCTGACCCGGCCTGGAAGAAAAAGGTGTTCAAAAGTCCCTGGTATCCGGCAGATTCTGTGATGGTTTCCATTGGTCAAGGTGCCGTTCAGGCGAGTCCGCTGCAGATCGCGGTGATGTTTGCTGCGATCGCAAATAATGGCTATCGCGTCACCCCCCACATTCGCAAAACCGATGCACCGCCGGAGCAGTTTAGAAAATCATTGGGCCTCAAGCCCAGCACTCTCCAAACAATTCAAGGCGGTTTGAGAGATGTGGTCTCGAAGGGCACGGGTAAAGCCTTAGACGTTCCTAATCTACCCAAGATTGCAGGCAAGAGCGGCACCGGAGAAGACCCTCCTAGGCCAACCCATACCTGGTTTGGAGGCTATGCCCCTTTTGAAAAGCCTGAAATTGTAGTGGTGGCTTTTGGTCAAAACACCGGGGGCGGCGGTGGCTCGACCTGTGGCCCCATCGTGAAGCAGGTCATGGAAGCTTACTTCAAACACAATCCAGTTAAAAATAATCCGTCCAAGAAAAAAACTTGAGGCGGAGAGGATGCTTGAGAATTTCAGTCACTCTCTGCATTCGTCCTCTGGCTTCCATTTTGGGGGATCTGATCTTCAAAGTCTCCCAAAATGGGGGATTTAGGGGGCAAACGCAGGACGCTCAATCTTTTTCAAACATCCTTATGAGTCATTGGG
>JBAUJD010000961.1:0-7255 GCA_049683515.1 Thermosynechococcaceae cyanobacterium
GCCATAAATCGCTTAATAGCGGCCGTAAAGGTTCCTGCAATCAGTAAGGGAGCCGTATATCCAGCCGTATAGGCCAAGAGTAGACCGGCCCCTAGCAGTGGATCTTGGGTGGTTGAAATCCAGGCCAGCAACGTCGCGAGGACAGGAGTACTGCAGGGAGAGGCCACTAAGCCAAAAGTGAGGCCCACCAAAAAGGTTCGTAAACCGCGAGGAATTGGAAGCTCGTTGAGATCGACGGAATCTAAACTAGGGAATCGAAGCGGCAGAACTTGAAGCAGATTAAGCCCCATCAGAATAGCAAGGAGGCTGACTGCGATCGCCAAGCCACTGCCTACCTGACCATAAATTCGGCCCACCGTCGCCGCTAAAATTCCGAAGCCCGTTAAAGTGGTTGCCAGTCCGAGGCAAAACCAAAGGGACTGGCGCACGGCAAACCAACGACTATCGGCTTCATAGCCGCCAATATAGCCCACGGTAATCGGCAGCATAGACAAGGTGCAGGGGGTCAAGCTGGTCAATAAACCAGCCGAAAAAATTACCCCTAGACTAATGAGGCTGAGGTGACTGAGCTGAGTGGAGACGAGATGATCGGCAAACTGCTCTAAATGATAAAGCTGGAGCTGCAGCAGGTCCGACATAGACAGGGCGACTTGTTAAGTATTGCTTCACTGTACATCTTAACGAAGACTGCCCTCCGCTTGCTCTATCGTCGAAGTTTTTGCCGCCGCCGCTCTTTTCGTTGATTGGCCCATTGCTGACGTTTCGCGGCCAGGGCATCTCGCTGATCGCGGTTGTTATCGGTAGACAGCGATCTCAAATGAGGCCCACCCAAAGCCGGTTCTGCCTGCAGAGGCACCACCTCAGCTTCTTGACTTTCACGGGCAACGCGGATCAATAACCCTGCGATCGCTAAACTGGCAATCATCGAACTGCCGCCGTAACTGAAAAAAGGCAACGGTAGCCCTGTCGTGGGCAAAACACCAATGGCAACGCCCATATTGATCAACGCCTGACCAATCAACAAAATCATCGCCCCTGTTCCAATTAAGCGATGGACTGGGTCTACCGTTTTTGCAATTACGCGCAGCGCCAAAAGACTATAGACAAACAACAAGAGCAACAGAAACAGTCCCCCCAACAGGCCAAATTCCTCGGAAAAAATCGAAAAGATGAAGTCTGTATGTTGGAAGGGCAAAAAAGCCTGTTTTTGCAGAGAGCCGCCATATCCGACGCCAGTGACTCCACCTGACCCCACGGCCAAGAGGCTTTGGCTAAGCTGATAGCCATCCCCCAGAGAATCAGCCCAAGGATTCATAAAGGACAGCATTCGCCGCATTTGGTATTCATTTCGGAAGATACTTAGAACGGCTAAACAGGCTCCACCTAGGGCCGTCAATCCTAAGCCCTGCAGTGGGAGGCCCGCCGCTAGTGCCACCAGCCACAACGTGATGCCGCACAGAGCTGTGGTACTCAAGTTGGGCTGCGCTAAGATGCCTACGAGGGTGACGGCAAAGATACCTAGCCATGTCATACGATCCCGCAGGGGCAGTCGTTGCCAGTTCCCAAAGATCAAAGCACTTTGCAAAATCAAAAAGGGCTTCATGAGTTCTGAGGGCTGAAGCGGGAACGGCCCGATCATAATCCAGCGGCTGGCTCCATTGACGCTGCCCCCGATCCCTGGTACTTTCGTCGCGAAAATCATGATCAAGAGCGCGATAAAAGCAATGCGGGTTATTTTGAGCGATCGCTCTATGGGCGTATTGACCGACACATAAAACGCAGCTAACCCTAGCACCACCCAAAGCAACTGCCGCAGAATATAAGACAGTCCACCGCCTTCTTGACCCATGTGCAGCGTGGCTGAGAAGAGCACGACCAGCCCCACTGACAACCAAAAGAAGGTGAGCCAGTGCAGCCAGCGGGCTTCGGTAGCCCAGTCTTTGACCGATGGATCCAGAAATGGAATTAAACGACGCAGCTTCACAGCGGACCCCAGGCGAAAATCGATGCCAGTATAACAGACCGCCGCTGAAACGAACCTAAATTGCCGGACTAATCACCGCAGGTTGTGGATCTTGAAACAGGGGGGTGCTCAAATACCGTTCACCAAAGCTGGGCTGAATCATGACGATGAGTTTGCCCTCGTTCTCAGGTCGCTGGGCCACCTTGACGGCCGCACAGAGCGCTGCCCCAGATGAAATGCCTGACAGCAGCCCCTCTTCGCGGGCGAGACGCCGACCGTAGGCAATCGCCTCGTCATCGGTCACCACCACCACTTCATCAATCAGATCTGCCTTGAGAACGGGGGGGATAAACCCGGCCCCAATGCCTTGAATTTTATGGGGGCCGGGACAGCCGCCGGACAGTACTGGACTATTCTCAGGTTCAACGGCGATCACCCAAAAGCTATCTTTGCGAGGCTTCAGCGCTTCTGCGATGCCCGTCAGCGTTCCGCCAGTGCCCACCCCTGAAATGAGGATATCAACCTGTCCATCGGTATCAGCCCAAATTTCTTCGGCGGTTGCGTCGCGATGGGCTTGGGGGTTGGCCGGATTTTGAAACTGCTGCAGCATCATGGCGTTGGGTTGAGATTCCACGATGGCCTGCGCTCGCTCAATGCAGCCTTTCATGCCTTCGGGGCCGGGGGTTAGCTCTAGTTCGGCCCCATAGGCGTGCAGCATTGCCCGCCGCTCTGTACTCATGGTCTCTGGCATTGTCAGAATCAACCGATATCCTCGTGCGGCGGCGGCCATTGCCAAAGCAATGCCAGTATTGCCTGAAGTGGGTTCCACCAGGATCGTTTTGTCAGGGGAAATAATGCCTTGCTCTTCGGCTTTCACAATCATGTTGATGCCGATGCGGTCTTTGACCGAAGCCGAAGGGTTCATACTTTCTAGTTTCACTAGAATCTGGGCCACACAGCCTTCTGCTTTCGGAATGCGGTTCAGGCGCACTAGGGGCGTCTGCCCAATCAGCTCAGTAATATCGTTGGCAACCTTCATGTGCAGCAATTTCCACAATTTAACGCTTTTCGCCAGACCGGCCTGGACTATTTTAAATGTAGTACATCAACTGCGACTGCTGTTTCGCCGTTTTGCGATCGCACAGTTCCTGTAGTGTGCAGTTCATGAACACATCGCTCATCTGGGTATAGGCCCACTGCCATACTTCACGGATCACGGTTCTTTCAGTTGTCTGGGCCGGTTCATCAATGGGTGCCGTGATATCGCGACCTTCAATACAGTTGATCACCTCTAGTAATGTGACTTGCCACGGTTCCCTCGCTAACAAATAGCCCCCTTTGGCACCCCGTTGCGATCGCACCAGCCCAGACCGTCGTAAGCTAGCAAGTAACTGCTCAAGGTACCGATCTGGTATCTGTTGTTGGGCTGCAATTTGCCGAATCTGAACGGGATCACCCTCCGGATAATGATCCACCAGCACCATTAAGGCCAATAAGGCATATTCACTTTTGCAAGAAAGCTCCACAGACGAAAGTCCACATTGAAAGAGCTTCCAGTATACCCCGGTTCTCCACCGGGGTTTGAGGTTTTAAGGTCTCTTCATCAAGGCATCCAAGCACTAAAAACCTATCCACTGCCAGTAAACAGCCAACATCTGAGCACCGACAAACGTTGCCAATGTAGCCCCAAGAACGAGATAGGGGCCAAAGGGAATGGGTTGACGGCGACCAATCAGACCGAGCGCAATCCCTCCCCCACCAATCACAGCGCCGACAAAACAGGCTAAAAAACCGCTGAGCAGCATCAACTTCCAGCCTAACCATGCACCAATCATCGCTGCGAGCTTAGAATCTCCTCCCCCCATGGCTGCTTGCCCAAGAATGAGTGATCCGGCAATCCGAATACTGTCAAAGACCCAAATCCCTAGCACCGCCGCTCCAAAACCAGCCACGAAGCCTTCAGCTAAGCCAGTCCAGCCCCCTATAGACCAACCCACACAAACCTGAAAGATCAGCCCTAGAATCAACCCCGACTGTGTGAGCCGATTGGGTAGGGTCATCGTATCGAGATCAATAAACGCGAGGGCCAGTAACCAGCTCAGAAAAACCCAGTATCCGGGAGTTTGTAGCGAAACCCCAAATACCGCAAAGGTGAGCAGAAAGACACAACCCGTGAGCAATTCCACCATTGGATATCGCGGCGCAATAGACTGTGAACAGTACCGACATTTTCCCCTTAGCCACATCCATCCCAACACCGGTACATTATCGTAGGGCTTTAGACTTGTCAGGCAAGACGGACACCGGGAGGGTGGATTCAGAAGCGATAGGCCTGCCGGTAGACGATACACCACAACATTCAAGAAACTGCCCACAGAGGCACCCAAGATAAAGACAAGTGCGCCGATGACCCAAACGGACCAATCCCAATCCATATATTTTTCCCTAGGCTTTGCGGTCAGCGTCAATAATGCAGCAGTCGTTCAAATGTTAGACGCTCACATCACCAACCACAAGCAAGAACACCGTTCGCACTTATTATCTCCACGTTACGGTGAGTCTGCAGCGCTTGCTGGGGTAAGAATGACGGTCAGGCTGACTAAAGAAGCTTGGGCTGCATCACTTTTGGCCCTTAATTCTAGAAACTATTCTTTGCCACAGGGAGTCTGAGCAGAGCAACCCCCTTGTCTATCAAGGCCGAATTCATAGACGATGGGAGAACAATAGGGGTGATTTATATGAATCAATCGAATCTGTTACTTTCTGGCCTGCTGAGCACCACTGCTGCCCTGGTGTGGGTTTGTCCTCAGGCATCGGCGCTCAACGCCCAGGCCATTAGCCAAATTGCAAAAAGCACCACGGTGCGTATTGTCAGCCAAACTGCCGGTTCTGGCGTCATGATTAAGCGAGAGGGTAATACCTATACGGTGCTCACCGCAGGCCATGTGGTTGCCTCTGCTGACAACTATGAAGTGATTGCTCCCGATGGCAAACGGATCAAGCCCACCACCATCAAAAAGCTTCCCGATGTGGATCTGGCCCTCGTTCAGTTCACCGCTCCCCAGTCTTACTCAGTGGTCGATCTGGGCGATTCCGACCAGTCCTCAGAAGGATCCCTAAGCTATGTGGCAGGTTTCCCGTTACGAACCCAGGCGATTTCAGAGACCATCTACAGCTTCACTGAGGGCAAAATCACCGCCAATGCCAGCAAACCCCTCCACGATGGCTATGCGCTGGTTTATTCCAACAACACGCTTCCAGGAATGAGTGGCGGGCCAGTTCTCAATGATCAGGGCAAGCTGATTGGCATTCATGGGCGGGCCGACACCACCGAGAAGGTTCAGGATCAGAGCATCAATCCCGAAATTTATATCAAAAGTGGATTTAATCTGGGGATTCCGACCCAGACATTTTTGCGTCTTGCTCCGCAGGCAGGTATAAATCTGGGCTTCACGACGCCAACGGTTCAGGCACCCACGCAGACCAAGGCTGATGATTTCTTTCTGCAGGCGCAGGCCAAAATTGATCGAGAAGATTATGGCGGTGCGATCGCAACCCTAGATCAAGCCATTCGCCTCAACGCTAACTACTCCGCCGCCTACGCCCTCAGGGGTTTTGCCCAAGCTCGCCTGGGGAAAGCTTCGGCTGCTTTGGCTGATAGTGAGCAAGCCATTCGCCTCGACCCCAAAACCGCTAGAGCCTATCTGGTGCGCGGCCTTGTCCGCAGCCGCATTGGCGAAACCCAAGAGGCGCTTGCCGACGCCAATCAAGGCATCAGCTTGCAGCCCGACTTTGCCGGAGGCTATGGACTGAGGGCCACCATTCGGCTATTGAAAGAGGACTATGCTGGAGCCGTAGCCGATCTTAAAAAGACAGCAGAGCTGATGCGATTGCAAGGCAGCACTGCCCAAGCCCAAAGCATTGAACAGGGCATTCCGGTCTTTAATCAGCTCACCCAGGAGCAGGGCACCTTTCGGCATTACCTCGCGCGCGCGGCAGTGCGGACCCAGCTCAAAGATCCATCCGGGGCCGCTGC
This sequence comes from Thermosynechococcaceae cyanobacterium, assembly GCA_049683515.1. Classification (GTDB taxonomy): domain Bacteria; phylum Cyanobacteriota; class Cyanobacteriia; order Thermosynechococcales; family Thermosynechococcaceae; genus RCC1774. Next base: position 6,000 of record JBAUJD010000961.1, read on the forward strand.
AGACTTTCAGGCGGCGGCATCCCTGGCTCGTCAGCAGAAGCAGATGGCTCAATATCTCATTGCCAAAAGCATGTTGAGGGTGACCGACGCCAGCGCTGCCCAGCGCTATGCGACCCAAGAGAATCCCCAAACTATCTTTACTGATAGTCAGGCCACCCTAAATCAGCTCAATCAAGCCATTCAAAGCAACCCCCAAGACGGCAACTCCTATCGCTTTCGAGGTACGCTGCTGGCAGAAATCTTCAACCGTCCTCAGCAGGCGCTGCCAGATATTCAAAAGGCTGCAGCCTACTATCGCGCCCAGAAAGACACCACTAACTATCAACTGATGACCTCTTATTTTGAGGCCTTGAAATAAGCATCTATGATTTTGAACGAGAGTCCTTCTCTATCTACCCTTTCTGCGTCTTCAGACATCGCTTTAACCACGTCTCTGGTCGAAATTTTTTCTGCGATTCAGGGCGAGGGCTTAAACGTAGGAACACGTCAAATTTTTGTCCGTTTTGGGGGCTGCGATCTGCGCTGCCGCTTCTGCGACAGCGTCCATACTTGGCACCCCAATGAGAGCTGTCGAATTGAAAAAACGCCTGGTCTTCGAGATTTTGAAAGCCACCCTAACCCAGTTTCAGTTGAGCAGATTCTGAAATGGGTTCAGCGGCAAGATCAGCCGAAACTGCACGACAGTATTAGTTTGACCGGAGGAGAACCGCTGCTCCATAGCGATTTTTTGAGAGGATTGCTGCCGAAGTTGCGATCGCAAACCCATCTCCCCATCTATCTAGAAACCGGCGGTCATCTGCCCCAAGCCCTCCAGACACTTCTACCTCACCTAGATTTAATTGGGATGGACCTCAAACTCCCCAGCGTTAGCGGAGAAAACCACTGGGAAGCCCATCGTGAGTTTTTGAACCATGCTGTTGAGGCTAATGTTGAAATTTTTTGCAAAGTCATTTTGGCAGAGCATACAGCCCCAGACGATCTTGAGAAGGTGATTGAGACCGTGACGGCCATTAACCCCATGATCCCCATTTATTTGCAGCCAGTGACCCCCCTCTCTGATCATTCAATGCGGTCACCCACACCGGCTCAGGTTCTTCAATGGCAAGCTGAACTCAAACAAAAATTAAGCACCGTGCGCGTAGTGCCTCAAACACACAAGATGCTCGACCAGCTTTAGGGCTGTGGCTGGGGGCTAATTAAGACTTGTGTTCCTTCAGCCATTTAATTAAATCACTCTCGCCACTAAAATCTAGCAG
>JBAUJD010000962.1:0-1889 GCA_049683515.1 Thermosynechococcaceae cyanobacterium
GAACTGGAACCTTCAAGTCAGCAACTGTTAGCGACGTTTGCCCAGTCAGAGTCAGAGCATTTAGAAGCCGTCACCGATCCTCCCTCTTCTGCCCACGCTCGACAAGACGCATTAGACGCACAGAGGCCGTCAGAAGCGGGGATGGCATCATCCACCGATGCTCTAGGGCGAGAGACAGTGGCGCACTATTCTGAGCAGAACGATTCAGGCTTTCAAAGTGCAGCTTCGTCGCCGGTGAGTCAAGCACCACAAAAGGCGTTAGCCCTTGTCAAACACGCCAATCCTGCTCAGCCTGATGCAGAAGGCGCACCGATGGCACGGTTAGAGCGACCGGTGCGTCGTTCTTCAGGAAGACAAAATCAAGCTAAGCCTGCGGTGTTCGCCCTGGCGATAGCCATGTTGCCCGTATTGCTAGCCGGGACCGCCACCTACTTTGCAGGGCGAAGCGTCATTGACGAACAGACCACTCAGCTCCAGCAAGAAACGCTGCTCGATAGCGCTGAGATTGAGCAGCGGCAGCGTCGTCATTTAGAACTGTTGGCGATCCTGTCCCTCGGAACGGGCGCAATGGCAATTTTCGTGGGTCTAATCGCGGCTGGCTTGGCAAATCGGACCCTCAGAGCGGCGATCAAAGAGACCACGGATCAGGCCGAGCAAGACACTCACAACGCGCTCAGTCAAAAATCCCAAGCCCTGACGGCGGCGGTTGAGCAACTCCGCAGATCAGACTCCCAAGCGGACATTCTTGAGATCGCGGTGGGTCGCATTCGAGAGATTCTTGCCTGCGATCGCGTGGTTGTGTACTGGAGTGATGAGAACCTAGAACGACGCGTGATTGCAGAGTCTATTCAGCTTGGCTGTCCGAGCGTACTCAATTCTGTGATTGCCGATCCGCTTTTCGTCGCTAAGTATCTAGAACCCTATGAGCGCGGCGTTCGCGTGATCGAAGATGTTCAGCAAACGGGAGGGAGTCCTGCCGATCTGCAGCAGTTTGGAGCCTATACCATTCAGGCCATGATGGCCGTGCCTTTGATGATTCAGGGCGAACGGTTTGGGTTTATAGTCGCCCATGACTGTTCTGGCCCCAGAGCATGGGAGCCTGCCGAGATTGATCTATTCCATCAGCTCACCACCCAGGTTGGGTTGGCCCTCGATCTGGCTCAGACCGCTTCAGACCGCGATGAGTTGAAGGGGATGGTGGCTCTAGAAGCCCAATGGCGCGGCACCTTTGATCAAACCACTCGCCTGATCCATGAGTCTTTGGCGGCGGACGAAATTTTAGAAGCAGCGGTGATTGAAACCCGGCGGGTGCTTGCGTGCGATCGCATCGTGGTCTACAGCCTTAATCTAGAACAGCAAGGCGTCATCATTGCTGAATCAGCGACTCCTGGCTGTCTGCGAACCTTTGGCAGAATGATTACGGACCCCTGCTTTGAGGCTAAATACATCGAAATGTATGCTGATGGTCGGGTGCGAGCCGTCAATAATATCTATGAGGCAAATCTGTCCCCCTGCTACGTTGAGCAGCTCGAAAAGCTGAATGTCAAAGCGAATTTAGTGGCCCCAGTAATCCACGAAGGCAAACTCATGGGGCTGCTGGTGGCCCACCAATGTTCTGAGCCTCGGGACTGGAAAGAACTCGAAATTCGTTGGTTTACCCAAATTGCCGTTCAGGTGGGCTATGCCCTTGACAACGCTAAATTTAAGCAGCAGGCCGAACAAAAGGCCCAGGCTTTTCATCAAGAACAGGCCGGTGTGCAAGCCGCCGTCTCTCAACTCCTGCAAGAGGGTAAGGTAACTTTAGAGAGTCTTTCCACAGGGTCTGCAGAGCATTTAGAGTCTTTGGGAACCGTTGTTGATCAGCTCCAGGCGATCGCAGAGTCCTCCCG
>JBAUJD010000963.1:0-2268 GCA_049683515.1 Thermosynechococcaceae cyanobacterium
CTAGTCCTCTGTGGTTTCACCTGAACGGGGAGACTCTAGAGTAGCCTGAGGCATGACTCCATGTGAGGGTTCTGATGAATGAGAGGCATTCACCTCTACAAATTCAACTTTAATGTGGGTGAGCCGAGGCCCATCAACGGCCTCCACCGTCAGCTTGAGGTTTTCGTAGAAGCAAACTTCTCCCTGGGCCGGTAGTTTCTGCAGTTGGCACAGTACAAATCCGCCCAGGGTCTGGTACTCATCGGTGATGGGTAGCTCCACCACAAGCTGTTCATTCACTAGATCAAGGTCGGTCTGCGCCTGAATTAAGAACGTGTGGTTATCCTGCTCTTGAATCAATGGCCCTGGCATACTAATGGGTGGCTCATCATCAGTACCGAGTAATTCGTTGACGAGATCGGTGAGGGTGACTAAACCTGCGGTTCCTTCTGATTCATCTTCGCGCACCATCATCATGGCAAGGTGAAACTTTTGCATCCGCTGCAGCACCTCACGAATGGGGGTACCTTCAGAGACAAACCAAGCCGCTTGAATCCAGTCTTGAATAGAAGATTCAGGAGAGAGTTGGTCATTGGCAAGGGCCGCCGCTAAATCTTTGAATCGCAACATGCCACGAATATCATCAAGAGATTCGCCAGTCACCGGATAGTAGTCGTGTCCTGAGCGAGCCACTTCTTCGAGGACAGCCTGCAAAGACGCTGTTTCAGGGATGGCATCAATACTGGTGCGAGGCACCATCACTTCTTCGACCTGGGCACCGCCAAACTCAAAGACGTTGGTGAGCAGTTCGCGCTCATCTTCTTGCAGGCCGGTGACGGCGGTGGAGGTGGCAATGATGAGCTGCAGTTCTTTGGGCGTCACCTCGTTAGACCAGCTTTGGGTGCTGTAGTTGATCCCCACCAATCTCAGCAGACCACGAGTAGACTGCTTCAGCACCCAAATAAACGGATTGAACAAACGAGAGATGGTCAAACTCGTGGGTCCCAATAGACGCGCCACCCGCTCTGGGTAGAAGAGGGCGAGGGATTTGGGGAACAGCTCGCCAAAGACAATCTGCAGATATGCAATCGCAAGAAAGGTGATCGGCACCGAGAACGAATGGGCCACTACCGCCAGCGTTCCATCTGAAAGAGGCCAGCGCTGCAGCCAAGCTTCAACAACGCCCGCCATGGTGGTTTCACTGATCCAGCCCAGCGCTAGGCTCGAAAGCGTAATCCCAAACTGAGTTGTTGACAAAAGCCGGTCTAGCTCTTGCTGCAGCCCTTGAACCGTCTTAGCCTGAACATCACCTTCGTGGACCAGTTGATTGATGCGCGATCGCCGCACCGCCACAATCGAGAATTCTGCCGCCACAAAGAAAGCATTGATGGCAATCAGAATGGCGATGGCAAAACACCGCGCTAAGATATCAGGGGCTGCCAACGTCGAGGCAGGCGTCATGCCTAATCTGATATTGATTGCGTATGGAACGGTCCAGAGTAGGCTAACCATAAGAACCAAGATATCTAGCAGCGCCCCTAATTTGTCTACTCATAGAGCTAGAGCAGCCCTCAGCATCTTAAAACTACTCTGTGACAGGGATATTCAACGCTTCTAGCTTAATGGTTTGATCGGGGTAATTCGCCAGTTTGAGGGACACCGTCTTAATGTTGTCCCCTGACACATCTAAGATTTTAACGGTGCCGAAAAACGTTTCGCTATTCGCCTGAAACTCTGTCGGTAGCCCTTGGGCTTCAGCCAACAGCGTTCGGTCTCGATCGTCAATCACATCAAGGAAGGAATATTCAAACTGAACCGGCTCAGCGCCAGTATTGGTCAGCGCAACATTAAGGACTAACCCATCCTCAGATTCAGAAAGAGAGCGAACTTCGAGCTTCATGCCTTTTTGCTCAACCTTGATGGGGAAAGATTTTGGTGTGACATCCTTGGGCTTCTCGGCCTTAGTGTCTTGCTTTTTCTTCGAATCAGGAGACGGCTTAGTACTCTTCGCCTTCTGTTGCTTCACGCCACTAGTTTTTGCCTTGACCTTGGCAAGGATGTCTTTTTCGCTCAGCAAGCTAGCGCTCTGCTGTGGACGTCGCTTCCCAGAATCACCACCATTGAGCACAGGATTGAGAGCAGGCTGGGTAATACCGCGCAAAGACTGATAACCCATGGTGTATCCGGTAAAACCAGTCACGGCACCGACCAAAAACATCAGGCCCAGCAGCATCAGTGTCCGACGGACCGTAGGACTGACCGTGATATCAATACGGCGATCCTTCAGAT
>JBAUJD010000964.1:0-5864 GCA_049683515.1 Thermosynechococcaceae cyanobacterium
GTGCTAGACCCACATCGCATTTAGGGACGGTGCTCACAACCCAACGGGTTTCCTGAAGGGGTAACAGGGCGGCTAACTCTGGGTCGTCAGCATCACCGTAGAGGGTTCGCAATCCTTCTCGGTTCCAGGCAGCAACGACTTCAGGGTCAAAATCAACGCCGAGTACGGTAAATCCAGCGTGACAGAGATCGCGCACCACACTGCCGCCATAGCGTCCGAGGCCGAACACCACGAAGTCCACGGGGGTCCATTCAGCGTTGGGTTCTTCTTGATGGTGGGGGTGAATGACTTTGCGCTCTAGTACGTCTAGCCAACCAGAGAGCTTCGGATAGATGGCGTGGCTATAGATAATCATGTAGCTCGATAGCCCCATCGTAATCAGGCCCACCAGAGTAATCAGGCCCAGCATGCTTTTATCAATCTGTCCAAGCCCCACGCCCAGGGAGGCCAAGATTAAAGAGAATTCGCTGATTTGACTGAGGGCGAGGCCGGTTAAGGCACTGGTGTATTTTCGGTAGCCCATCAGGCTCATCAGCACAACCACCATCACCGGTTTACCCAGCAGCACAAAGGCGGAGAAGATCAGAGCCGGGACGATTTGCTGTCCTAGATATTGCAGGTCAATGTTGACCCCCAGCTCAATGAAGAAAAACAAAAGCAGAAAATCTCGCAGGCTGACCAAACGCGAGGAGACCGGGACTCGATAAGGGGTTGATGCAATAGCAACCCCTGCCAGAAACGCCCCCACTTCTTTGCTGAATCCCAGCGTATCGGCCCCAGCGGCCAGGGCAATGGCCCAGGTGATTGCGGAGAGCACTAGCAACTCAGGAGACCGGGCAATGCCGTGTAAGAGGCGACTGAGAAAGAAGCGAGTAAAAAGTGCGATCGCACCTAAAAAGATTGCTCCCTTCAATCCCACTATTAGAATGGTTTTTCCCAAGTCGGCTGCTCCTGCTTCCCCTGTCAGGGCTGTGAGGGCAATCATGACCAGTATCACGGTAATATCCTGGACAATGAGGACGCCCACAGAAATCCGACCGTGGAGCGAATCGATCTCCCGCTGGTCAGAGAGCAGTTTGACGATAATAATCGTGCTGGAAAAGGTGAGGGCTGTCGCGACGTAAAAGGCTTCGATGGGGCTTAACCCTAGGCCCAAGCCCATCAGATAGCCGATTCCGCCAGTGAGGATCATTTGACCGAGGGCGGTTGCGATCGCAACCGGCCCCACCGCTCGAATCTCATGGGGGTCCAGCTTCAGCCCCACCACAAACAGGAGCAGCGTAATGCCGAGCTTAGCGAACAGTTCCACCTCATCCGTAGACGCCACCCAACCCAGTCCTGCCGGTCCCACTAAGATCCCCACCGCGATGAAGGCAATAATCAGGGGCTGTCGGAGCCGAACCGCTAGCGCTCCGACACCAGCAGCAATGGTGAGAATCGCAGCAATTTCATAATACGGATTGCTAAATTGAAGCATGTAAATCAGAAGGAAGTGGGCAAGGAGCGGGTCTGCCCACATCATCGGGCATTATATCGATCTAGATCTGCTCTCTGACTCAAGTCAGCGGCTCAGCTCTGTCCGCCGGTTCCGCCTCAAACATGCACAATCCCTATGCTCACAATACATAAATTCAATGAAAGTGAGATTTTGCCCTTGTTAGCATTGAGCTGTAAACATAGAGCACAAGTCTGTTGTATTGGAGTTTCTGATGCCAGCTCAATTGCAAGGTCGTTCTTATCATGACCTGACCGGCCCTGACGTTGTTAAAGCCTTCGATAGCAACCTAGAGGCAGGGCTAACGGCAGAAGAAGTCGCCCATCGCTACGAAACCTATGGCTGGAATCAGCTCCCTGTCCAACCCGGACGACCAGCTTGGCTGGGATTTTTATTACAATTCAACCAGCCGCTGCTCTACATTTTATTAATTGCAGGGGGCGTCAAAGCCTTTCTAGGCTCTTGGACCAACGCCGCCGTGATCTGGGGCGTGACGGTTATCAACGCTGTGATTGGCTACGTGCAAGAAGCAAAGGCAGAGGGTGCGATCGCATCCCTAGCGAAGGCTGTTACCACAGAAACCACTGTTTTGCGAGAGGGACAGACGCTGCGAATCCCCTCCCAGGACTTAGTCCCCGGAGATGTCGTCCTGTTGGCGTCGGGGGATAAAGTGCCAGCGGACTTGAGACTGATCAAGGTCCGCAATTTGCAGATCGATGAATCTGCTTTAACGGGAGAATCGGTGCCCGTGAATAAATCGATCCAGCCCTTGCCTGAGGATATTTCCCTCGCAGAACGAACCAATATGGCCTACGCCGGGAGCTTCGTCACCTTTGGGCAGGGCACCGGGGTTGTGGTTGCAACGGCAGACACAACCGAGGTGGGGCAAATCTCTCAATCGATGACCCAGCGGGTGAACCTGAGCACTCCCCTGACCCGCAAGTTTGCCAAGTTCAGTCGCATCTTGCTTTATTGCATTTTGACTCTTGCCTCCCTCACCTTTGCCATTGGGTTAGGTCAAGGTGAATCCTGGATCTATATGTTTGAAGCGGCCGTGGCCTTGGCCGTCAGCGCGATTCCTGAAGGGTTACCCGCCGTTGTCACCATTACCCTCGCCATCGGCGTTAACCGAATGGCGAGCCGTCACGCCATTATTCGTAAACTGCCCGCCGTTGAAGCCTTGGGAGGCGCAACCGTTATTTGTTCCGATAAAACCGGAACGCTGACCGAAAACCAAATGACCGTCCAGGCGATTTATGCTGGCGGAGAGCATTATGGAGTCAGCGGGAGTGGCTATAGCCCCAAGGGAGATATCAGTCTGACCGCCCACAAAGAATCTACCGATCCTTTTGCAGATGGGTTGCCCCCCATTCTTGAGGAATGTTTGATGGCTGGAGTGCTCTGCAACGACTCCCAACTCAAGCAAACCGATGACACCTGGTCCGTTGTCGGAGACCCCACGGAAGGGGCACTGATTACATCTGCCGCCAAAGCCAGTCTCAATCAGGCAAGTCTAGCCACTTCAAAACCACGCCTAGATGCGATTCCCTTTGAATCTCAGTATCAATATATGGCAACGTTGCACGATGGAGTGGCTCCCGTCATTTACGTGAAGGGTTCGGTTGAATCACTGCTCAGCCGCTGCTCTCAGATGGTGAGACACAATGATCAGAAAACCATTCTGGACCCCGAACAAATTGAACAAGCGGTCGAACAGATGACCGAACAAGGGTTACGGGTACTTGCCTTTGCTAAAAAAGAAGCACAGTCCCATCAGCATTCCATTGATCATGAAGACATTGACACAGACCTGATCTTTCTAGGGCTGCAGGGCATGATTGATCCGCCCCGACCCGAGGCGATCGCTGCTGTTCATGCCTGTCAGTCTGCCGGGATTCAGGTGAAAATGATAACCGGAGACCACATTGCCACTGCTCGAACCATTGCTCACCGCATGGGGATCCAACGGGCGGAGCAAGTCGTGGCCTTTGAGGGGCGGCAATTAGAAAAAATGGACGATCGCCAGTTGGCTCAGGCCGTTGAAGACGGAGACGTGTTTGCCAGAGTTGCCCCGACCCAAAAATTACGACTGGTCGAGGCGCTCCAGTCGAAAGGTGAAATCGTTGCCATGACAGGGGATGGCGTCAATGATGCCCCGGCCCTCAAGCAGGCCGATATCGGTACGGCAATGGGGAAAGGGGGTACAGAAGTGGCAAGAGAAGCCGCTGATATGCTGCTCACCGACGATAACTTTGCCTCCGTTGAAGCGGCGGTGGAAGAAGGGCGCACCGTTTATCAAAATTTGCGGAAAGCGATCGCGTTTCTCTTACCCGTCAACGGCGGCGAATCGATGACCATCCTGATTAGTGCTCTCCTGGCAAGGGATTTGCCCATCCTCTCACTCCAGATTCTGTGGCTCAACCTGATCAACTCTCTAACAATGACGGTTCCCCTAGCTTTTGAACCGAAGTCAAATGGGTTGATGCAGCAGCCTCCGCGTCATCCCAACGAACCCCTCATTACAGGAAAACTACTCCGTCGAATTTTAACCGTTTCGCTGTTTAACTGGATTCTGATTTTTGGCATGTTTGAGTGGGCCAAAGCCACCACTGGGGATATTGCCGTTGCGCGCACAATGGCGATTCAATCCCTCGTTTTTGCCCGCATCGTTTATCTGCTCAGCATTAGCCAACTGGGCATTAGCCTGCTCAACGCGATCCGTCGCAGATCTGCGATTACCCGTGCGCCTATTTTAATGGTGGGTATTGCTGCTGCCGTTACGCTGCAGCTCATCTTCAGCCAGTGGCCGGTGATGAACACATTATTTGAAACCGCACCCCTAAACTGGAGCCAGTGGCTAATTTGTCTATTGCCAATGCTGCCGATGGTGCCGCTGGCAATCTTTGCCAACTTTATTGACCCACCTCAGGGGAAAGCTGCAACGCATCCGAAAGCGAGCCTGCATTAAGGAAATTTTGCGTTTTCCATCCCCTCCCGTCATTTGCGATCAGCTCCGTTGCTTGCCGATCAAGTACTGCGATTGAGAGCGCTGAGAACCGCGAACTGATCGTTGATGGGTCTTACCCTCTCGTTCACATGTTGCACGATGTACATGTTACAATAACAAGATGATCAAAAGCTACCGCCACAAAGAGCTTAAGCAGTATTTCGAGACTGGATCAACTGCGGGTATTCAGGCAAAGCATCAGATCCGGTTGAGATTGCAGCTACAAGTTCTAAACAGCATGACGAACGTGCTAGAACTCGATTTACCAGGATTCTATCTTCACAAGTTGAAACCAAGTTCTCGGTGGTCGATCCGTATTAGTGGCAATTGGAGACTCACCTTTGAGTTTGTCGATGGCGATGTTGTTTTGCTTGATTACGAGGATTACCACTGATGTTAATGCACAACCCACCCCACCCTGGGGAGATCATTCAAGGGCTATTTATTGAACCGAATGAATGGACCCTAACCGATGTTGCCAAGGCGCTTGAAGTGAGTCCTGGTAACTTCTCGCGACTCATCAATGGCAAGATTGCCCTAAGTTCTGACATGGCGGTGAGGCTGTCTAAGGTTTTAGGGCTAGAACCATTGACCTGGATGCGGATGCAGGCCGATCATGATGTTTGGAACGCTCAGCAGAAGAATGATCACGCCGAACTAAAGCGGTTGGTGGTTGAAGTTTAGCGCCCAAAATCGCGCCACAACTGGCCCGAGGGTCGCTATATGGTTCAGCAGCGCTATCCGTTTTCAGTGGATAATTAAGCGCCAAGTACGGCTCCCTTCTGCTAGTCAGAAGGGAGCTTTGATTTAGACTCGACGTTGATCTCCGTGATTCAGTCTAGTCGTGCATCGCGGAGATCAGCTTTGGTGCTCAACACTCCGATTGAGGGCGCTGAGAATAGCAAGGAGTGAGGCTGTCACGATATTGGCATGGAGGCCCACACCGTGATGAATCTCTGGATTATGGGAAGTGCTGAGTTTGATGATTGCGATCGCAACCGCATCACTCCCCTCCCCCAAGGCCCGTTCTTCGTAATGGCAAACCCGAAGATCTCGATCCAGCGCCTTCAAAAAAGCATCAATCGGCCCATTCCCCTCGCCTTGAAGCATCAAGGGTTGCGCTTCATGCTCCAGCTCCGCCATGATTTCCCAGCCCGTATCAGTCTCAACCATCTGATGAGATCGATACTTAAACGGATGGCCCTGAAGATATTCATCGGCAAACAACTGCCATAAATCTGCCGAAGATAGTTCACGTCCAGCTCCATCCATCTTTCGCTGAGCCATTTGGCTGAATTCAACCTGGAGCGATCGCGGCAGCACCAACCCATAATCGCGCTCTAGCAAAAAGGCAATCCCCCC